>CAYTLU010000142.1:0-8450 GCA_964438665.1 uncultured Bacteroides sp. | reverse complement strand
TGAAATATCGGCGGGCAGGTATTGTTATCGGAGCATCGCGATTGTGGCTGTGCGACCGGATTTTATGCCGAGATGTCGGGCTGAGAAGAGATGGTCAGGATAGCAATGGGAGCATATCGGTGGAGTGACAATGTTTTTTGGAAGGATGCCGCTCTCGGTCAATTGGGCGCATATTGCGCGGCTGAGATCGACGTGCGGTTTCGGATAATTGTCGGCAACGCTTTTTGAACCGGGAAATGATTTTCGGAAAATATCGGCAACTTCTTCGCCCACTTCGAAGCATTTCAGGCATATTGAAGGCCCCATCACAACGTCGATCCGGTCTCGTTTTGCGCCTAAAAGCATCATTTCCTCAATAGTCTTTACTGCAATTTTTGCCACAGTTCCGCGCCAGCCGCTGTGGACGGCAGCTACGATTCCGGCTTGCGGATCGGTCATGACTATGGGAACGCAATCGGCGGTGTTGATGCATAGTGCAATCCCGGGGATGTTTGTTATCAGAGCATCTACATTGTCAATGGAATTTTCGTCAATGGGGAAAGAACTGATGACGGCCACGTTTGCCGAATGAGTCTGACGCGGAACAATCAGCCTGTCTGCGGTCACATTCAACAGGTCGGCAAGCGCATTGCGGCAATTTGCGATATGCACCGGATCATCGCCGGTATAATGACAGATGCTGAATCCATCGTAGGGATGTTGTGGATTCGTGGCGTCACGTAGAGTGGAGAAGGCTACGACTTGCCTATTGTTGATGAGTTCAATTTTTTTGATCGTCATCGCAGGAAATGTCATCGTCTTCAACCGGGAAATCTATGTCCCAGCTATCATCCCAATCCTCATAGAAATTCTCACTGTTGGCGAGGATATCTTCCTCACTTTCTTCTTCGGGGATTTCCGGAGCTTTGTCGAAAATGAATTCGTCTTCTTCTCTCACACGATGATGCTTGTCAAGCGGACGATGGGTTATTGTCGGGGTCGCTATCTGGTTGCGCTCATCTGTGACTGCCCCCCAGAGGATGTCTTTAAGTCCTGTCAGACCATAGCCGGTTACGGCAGATATGAATATGTGGGGGACGTCATCGGGCAGTGTCTTTTCAATCTCGGAGATCAGCTCGTCATCAAGCATGTCGCTCTTTGAGATGGCGAGAACCCGCTGTTTGTCCATCAGTTGCGGATTGAATGTCTCTAATTCGCCAAGCAGAATGTCATATTCTTTTTTTATGTCATCAGCATCGGCCGGAATCATGAACAGAAGCACCGCATTGCGCTCGATATGTCGGAGAAACCGCAGGCCAAGCCCTTTCCCTTCGCTCGCGCCTTCAATGATTCCCGGAATATCTGCCATCACAAACGAACGGTTGTCGCGATATGACACTATGCCCAATTGCGGTTCCATCGTTGTGAAAGGATAGTCGGCGATTTTTGGCCTTGCTGCCGACAATGACGATAGCAGTGTAGATTTTCCGGCGTTCGGGAATCCTACCAGCCCGACATCGGCCAACAGTTTAAGCTCCAGTATGATCGTTTTGTCTATGGCAGGCTCTCCCGGTTGGGCGTAGCGCGGTGTGCGGTTTGTGGGGCTTTTGAAATGCCAGTTGCCCAAGCCGCCCCGGCCTCCGCGCAACAGTTTCACTTCTTCGCCATCGTAATTGACCTCGCAAAGAAAATCACCTGTTTCCGCATCGAATACCACGGTCCCTGTCGGAACCTCGATTGTCACATCCTCGCCATCTTTTCCGGAGCTGCGTCCGCCAGATCCGCTTTGGCCGTTCTGTGCAAACACATGGCGGTTGAATTTCAAAGGAAGAAGAGTCCACATTTGCTTGTTCCCGCGCAATATGATGTGCCCGCCTCGGCCTCCATCCCCACCGTCGGGGCCGCCTTTCGGCACGTATTTGGCGCGATGGTAGTGACGCGAACCGGCCCCTCCTTTACCTGAGCGGCAGTGTATTTTGACGTAGTCTATAAAGTTTGAATCAGCCATTGTGTTTTGAATTTTTAGTTTATTGCTGCCGTTCAGTCTAGGTTATAACAGACTGGCATGTTCCATGAGTTCGTTTGCGTGTTTGAAATCTGCGGGAGATCCTATGTCGATCCACATTCCCGAAATAGGGAAATAGACCACTTTCAGACCGTCGGCGATTACTTTTTCTATGAGATCGGTGGCGTCTGTGCGTCTGTCTGTCGGAAGATTGCGGAGCAGACGGTTGGATATGATATATATGCCGGCATTTGCATAGTGGGCGTAAGACGGCTTTTCTTCCAATGCTTTTACGCATGAGCCATCGGTGGCGAGAATGGCATACGGTACGGAGACGTTGTAGGCGATCGCGCCAATTGTTATATCGGCATTCTCGCTCTGATGCCAGAGATACATATCTTCGAATGATACCGATGTCAGCAGATCGGAGTTCATGACCAATGTTTCTCCATCTTCGGGAAGATTGACCAATGCGGCCGATCCGATTGTGCCCAATGGGCGGGGCTCGCGCACGCATTTAACCGTTGCTTTTCCCACCGGTGAGGAAAAATGCTCCTCTAATTGCTCTGCAAGATAATTGACGGTGACATAGATGTCGGATATGCCGCATCGAGACATCGCTTCAACATTATAGTCGATAATCGCCTTGCCGCCTATTTTCAGTAACGGCTTGGGCGTTGTAAGCGTCATCGGACGAAGCCGTTCTCCTTTCCCTCCTGCCATCAGGATTGCCGATAGGGGTAACTTGGTCTTGCATTCGGTGGTGTCGATGATTTCGATTATGCGTCCATCGGTGTCAAGCCGCGGGATCAGGCGCACGCCCATATCCCGGAACTGACGTAGCTGTCGGAGGTCAATCGTTTCTCCGGTCAGAGCCTTGAAATTCCGAAACATCACATCACTGATGGGCGAGGTCGGCAGAGCGCCTGCCAAAAGCCCTCTGCGGATGTCGCCGTCAGTAAGCGTTCCGGTCATTTTGCCGTCAGGACTCACCGCTATCAAAGTCATTACTCCGCCTGACAATTTGTTCAGACGTTTGAGCGCGTCAAGAATTGTTGCAGAGTCGGATATAAGATGGGTCTTCATTTTTTTATATCTATATCATAGAATTTTTTGTTAACATCGAGTGGCATATTGGCTATGGCATTGACGCAAAGCTGCAGAGTGCCCTTTTGTTCGTATGGATTGACCGTATGCCGGGCTTTTTCCCGCATTTCCGGTGAGATGGCGAGAGCAATGGCTTCGGCTATCTCATCGGCAGAGTCGCCGCAATGGATCACAGAGTCGGCCGCCGTCCGCCCATGTTGCCGTATGCCGATATCCACTGTCGGTATCCCCATTGACGGTGCTTCTATTATCCCGCTTGACGAATTGCCCACAACCGCACCTGCACGGCGAAGGACTGCCATGTATCGTGCCATTCCAAGCGATGGAACGGCCAATACTCTTCCGGGATTCTCTGACGCATACTCTTCAATCATTGAGATAATGGGAGAGCCTTGCGCGTCATTGTTGGGATATGTCATGATTATTTTTAAATCATGGAATCTGCTGAGTGCATCGATCAGTTGTGAAAACCGATCTGATGGAAGGGCAGAATCGAGAGTTGCCGGATGGTATGTTACGATCAGTGTGTTACGGTCAGGGGCAAAACCGATGAAATCTGTCAGTTCCTCCAGGGAAATGTCAGGAGAATGGAGCGCGTTATACACTCCGATTGCGCCGGTGTTCACTACTGATTCGGGTCTTTCCCCCATCTGTATCACGCGGCGGCGGTGGTTCTCGGTTGAGACAAGATGCAATGATGACATTTTTGTTATTGCATGGCGTATGGCATCATCGATTGCTCCTTCTGTCACCTCGCCCCCATGCAGATGCGCTATCGGTATTCTCATGATGGTGGCGGTGCAAGCCACGGCCAACATCTCACTGCGGTCGCCGAGGATTACTATCATATCCGGACTCGCTTTGCTGAACGCATCAGCCATACCGCTCATGCATCGTGCCGTGGCGCGGGCGGTTGCCGCTTCGTTGTCGCCATCGTTCGGATCAATGATGTCGATACATTCTGTAACGGTCAGCCCGGACTTGGAGATTTCATCGACCGTGTGTCCGTATCGATGATCGAGATGCATGTTAGTGGCTATGATCTGCAACTCTACATCCTCGCGGCGGGCAAGCTCTCCGGCGATACCAGAAAGCAGACCCCATTCGGCGCGCGTGCCTGTGACTATGCATATTTTCCGTCTGTCCATCGGCTTGTTTATATGGCCGTCCAACCGCCGTCGGCTGCGATTATCTGACCGGTGATATACTTGGCTCCATCAGAAACAAGAAACAGGCATAATGGGGCTATGTCATCGGGATTTCCCATGCGTTTCATCGGACAGCGGTGGTTGTAGGCTTTTAGAAATTCTTCTCGTTGGTGGTCGAATATTCCGCCGGGGCATACGCAATTGACGCGAATGTTGTAATGCCCGAGATAAGAAGCCATGTAGCGGGTGAAATTTATTATGCCGCCTTTTATGGCGCAATATTCCACCGGCGATGTGCCGCCGTAGTCTTCATAAATAGTAAAATCATTGCCGACAATACCGTAGATAGACCCGAAGTTGACTATTGAACCGCTGCGTTGACGCTCCATGACTTTTGCCACTTGCTGATCAATGTAGAAAGTGGAGTTAAGCTGGAGTCTGACATTTTCTTCCCAATGCCGCATGGGGGTGTCTTCAAATCGGTGTTTGCCCCAGTCGGGGGTATGGGGGTAGGCGGAATTGATAAGTCCGTCTATTCGTCCGAATTTTTCAAGGGTATAGGCAATCAATCCGTCAATGGAAGCATTGTCGGCAAGATCCAGCCGGTAGGTCGCGGCAGTGGCATCAGTTTCGGCCGAGATGTCGGCATCGATGACGGTCGCATTATGTTCTTTCAGCTCTTTGACAATCTCGCGCCCGATAAGCCCGCGACCACCTGTCACTATTATTATTTTATTATTCAAGTCTTTCATATCGTGAAGCTATCTTTAGTATTTCATTTGCTTGAGAGATGGTATTGGCGGATTGGTGAGCCTTTGACTCCACAAGATCCATGAAATAAGCCATTTGTTTCGTATATGTGTCAATAATGCGATTCGGACTGCTGAAAATAGTGTCTCCATTTGAGCTGGTTACGCTGTTGTTTGCCAGATCAACGGTCCAGACATCGTTTTCAAACACGATTTCCATCGTGCGCTTATATGCGGGTCGGTAGTAATTGAGCGTTATATTTGCGCAGAATTCGGGATACACATATATATAATTGGCGTAGTCTATCGCCTGAATGTCTAAAGATGAACAGGAGCGTGCTATTCCATAGGTCTTTGCCGGCATGCCAAATATGCTGCATGCATAATCGAGTTCATGGATGAGGTCAAGGTGTACGCCCCCGCCAAGATCAGGCAGTGCGCTGTAAGATTTACGATAGTCGGTTCCCGGCCGCCATGATGGAAGGGATGAACCGCAATAGATGTTTGCTTCGTTGATCCTGCCGGGAGTGTCGCCATTGTTTATCGCTTGAGACACAAAGCGGAGCGATTCTAGGAATCGGAGATTGCATGCAACATATGTGAGAGTGTCGAGCCGCTCTATTTCTTTGATGATGTTGTCGTGGACAGGCCGGTCAAAAACCGGTTTCTCTATCATCAATGGGATTCCGGAATCGGCAAATTTTTCGATAGTCCGTGCATGGTGGGATGTCGGATTGGAAATTATGATGAAATCCGGTTGCAATGCAAGGGCTTCTGCGGTGGAAAAAATGTCGGTCACGCCATTCACGGGTTTGGCATCCCGCGATGAGCGCAAGGCATATATGCCAGATTTATGCTCTTTGGCCGCTTCCAGATGGCGAATGGCGGCTATATGCTTTGCTGCGATCGATCCAAGTCCGACAATCAGTATTTTCATGCGCTTATCAGAATGTTAAACGTCCGGTTTCAACGAGGAACGACAGATAATCAAAATCAGCCGGTTCGTCAAGGTCAAAGCAGATATGGTCCATTACGTAAGCAAGTGAACGGTCGGTTACTGCACGCGGATGTTCCGGTTTGAGCGCATCCGGCCGATAGACATAAATAGAGGCATTCATGTCATAGACTTTGGGCGCGCTCTGACGAGTGGTGTACATCCCTCCAAGCACGACTCCGTAGTATCCGTCGGTGCGTTGCTGGACCATGTTGAAATATGGATTGCGGGCACACGGATTGACTGAAAACACGGTCAACGCCTCTGGATGTCGCTCCATCATGTCAATGCAATTTTCAATATCTTCAATTGTGCGGATTGGGGATGTCACGTCAAGATCGATAATCATGTCATATCGACATCCGTTCTTCCGCTCTGCATATTCCAGCGCGTCCTTGATGGCATCAGGCTTCCCGCAAGTGTCGTTTGCCAGATGGTCGGGACGTATATAATCGGTCGGCAATCCGCATTGCTTGCCAATCCTGCGTATTTCTTCGGAATCGGTCGATAATATGATGTCCGCATCGTGTTTGTGTGCAAATCTAAGGGCAACCGATGCGGTGTAGTCAAGCAATGGTCGTCCGGCGATCTCCTTGATATTCTTGCCCGGAATCCCTTTAGAGCCTCCGCGCGCGCATATTGTGATCAGCAGTCGTGGCATTTGTTTTATTTTTAACTGCAAATTTACGAAATTAATATGTTCTATTCAGCCTGGAGGCGTAGAATCCGTATGCGGTGACTATAACGAAGCATGCCAGCGGCAGGATGAACGAGACATTGACAGCCGCCATTCCGCCAACTGTGCCGAGGTCGATGATTGCTCCCTGCAGCGGAGGCATCAGCGCGCCTCCCACAATTGCCATGACCAGGAATGCAGCTCCGAGCGATGTGTCGCGATCTTCCACATGTTCCAAAGCTGTCCCATAGATGCTTGGAAACATGATCGACATGAATGCGCTGATCGCAACGAGACAGTAGAGACCGAAAATGCTGTTTTGTATGAGGATTGTTCCCAATGTGCATATCGATGCTCCGATTCCGAAAAGAGCCAACAGATTTGAGGCTTTGATATATTTCATCAAGTATGTTCCTATGAAGCGGAATGAAAGGGCAAATCCCATTGCCACCATATTGTAGATCTGGGCGGTTGATTTTTTCATTCCAAGGTTGGTGTCGGCATATTGGATAATGAATGTCCAGACCATAATCTGAGCTGCTACGTAGAACACCTGAGCAATGACTCCGCTTCTATATCTCTTATTGCGATACAGTCTGCGAAGAGTCTCGCGAGAGGATCCCTTTGCGCTTTTGTTGCCGACCGCACGAGGCATTTTTACCAATGCAATCACAATCAACATTGCCAGAACAACCAGTCCAATGGCCACATAGGGATCTCTGATGATTGCAAGGTCGTGGATGCGTATGTCTGCTTTTTGCGATTCGCTTAGTGTATTGAAAATTAACTGACCGGCAGAATCCCGTTGTTGGTCGGATATCAGATTCGGCAGGATGATAAATGAGGCCACGGCCATCCCTGAGAGCGAGCCTACCGGATTGAACGCCTGGGCCAAATTGAGGCGGCGGGTTGATGTCTCTTTAGAGCCGAGAGAGAGAATATATGGATTTGCCGCCGTTTCAAGGAAGGCGAGACCAAATGTCAGAATGTAGAGCGACACACAGAAAAAAGAGAATTGTTGATATTCGGCAGCCGGGATGAAGAGGAATGCGCCGGCGGCATACATTGCCAGCCCAAGCAGAATGCCGTTTTTATAGCTGAATCGCCGGATGAACAGTGCGGCCGGTATCGCCATAGTCGCGTAGCCTCCATAGAAAGCAAACTGCACTAAAGATGCTTTTGCTGCCGACATTTCCATAACTGTTTGAAACACAGCCACCATTGGGTTTGTAATATCGTTGGCGAATCCCCATAGAGCAAATAACGATGTGATAAGTATGAACGGTATCAGGTATTTCCGTTCGATTAGCTTTGGTTGCTTTTTAAGTGTTGTCATCTGAGATTTCTTAACTGGTTGGTCTGCCGTCATTCTCCCGGCAAATCCGATTCCGGATTGTTTTAATGGCTTTTATGGTTTGTTGCGACGGATAATCAAAAAACTTGTATCTGATTGAATTTCAGAATGGAACAAGAACGTTCCATGATTTATGGTAAAGATTTAGCGATAATGCAAATTCACTGATATGCTGTGCTTTGCTACTCTTAACAACTCTATTGCAAAGGTACGCCTTTTTATTCAAAGTTCCAAAGATTCGCTCTTTTTCTCAGGGCAACCGCATCAAATTTTGGCGTTGCGAAGCATTTCGAATATGTAGTCCTGGGACAATGACGCACAAAAACGACGTTTTCTGATGCTACGTTTGTCGTTGTGTCCCTTGATTATCTGCATTGCCAATTTGCGTAATGCAGACAAGTTCTGAGCTGCATATCCTTTTCGGGCACGCGAAGCATC
>CAYTLU010000141.1:0-15804 GCA_964438665.1 uncultured Bacteroides sp. | reverse complement strand
GTGTCGAAGAAACGCACTCTCGGTTTGACGCGGGAGATGAAGAATTCTTCATCCTCCCAGGCTGCGCCATCAATATAGATGGTGCCTTGCCCGCTGTCCCATTGATTGACATAATAATTCAGTGACCCGGAAGATGGTTTCAGGATGTAGCCTTCAGCCAGCCTTTGAGCGGATACACTACTTGCCGCAACCAATGCACAGCAAAAGAAGATAGACTTTTTACTCATTTTGTTGTTTTTAGTTTAAGGGAAACATTTGTGCTATTAATCTTTTTGGAAAAGCGGGCCGGCCGTTAATCCTGAGCCGACCCGCTCTTTTCATTTTATTGTCATGATCTGATGATCACTCGTTGGAGCATAGGATATTGTCGATGGTGTAGCGGATGCCGTCAGTGGTTTCGAACCAACCGTTGACTAGGAACATGCCGTCGCCATTGTCGCTGACAGTGAAGTCGTAAGTGACGTCTTTAAACACATTGCCGTTCAGCAATTCAATTTGGCCGTCACTGCCGGTATAGTGACCGACAAGCGACTCCTGCGGAGTATAATAGAAATTATATTCCTCACCATCCTTGGTCACCATTAATATCAAGCCGTCATAGACACCGCCAAAATCAGTGTTCGATGAATCGAATGTCACGCCGGAGAGTGTTTATACATTGATATCGCGGGTAATCGCGCCGAAGCCTTCTACATTGCAGGTCACGGTGGCATTGCCGTCGCTTACGCCGGTTATGGTAGCTTTCAGCGAGTTGTTCGGATCGGCTGTTACAGTCAGTACGGAAGGATCAGACGATGTCCATGTGATCACACCGTCATAAGAGGTCACAGGCGTAGCGGAAGAAGCCATATAGAGATTGATGCCGATTTCGGCCGATTTGCCCTTGATGAGCTCCTTGAGGTAGCTTTCGGTCCAGGTGGTACGCGTAACGCGGTCTTTCACCTCAACGCGGACAGTCTTGGTCACATTGAGCGACTTCATTGTCAGAGTCACTGTTCCGGGGCCATTGATGTCGAAGAAGCGGGTATAGCCATCATCAGAGCCACGCTCTCTTACGGCGAGAATCGAAGGATCGGACGATGTCACCTCAGGAATCTGATATGCAAATGAGGCTTCCGGATCAGTGCTTATGTTAAGCGTGAACGGTGTTCCCATATAGCAGGTGATCAGTTCATTCTCGCCATACACAACGCCATCATGCTCTACGATGATGTCATTGACCGGATAAGCGATAGCGTAGTCCTTGACAACTATATCGCACACAAAGTCCTGACCAGGCATAGAGTAAGTAACGCGCGCTTTCCCCTCGCGGATGCCTGAGCGCAGCTTGATGTATGAAACGAAGCCTGACTGATAGTTTTCATCATGGAAGAGTTCGTCAACGAGCACACCGGTTCCATCGACAGACCATTTGAAATAACCGGCCAAATCGGCAAGCATGGCATTCTTGATGTCATCGGGACGTCCGGAAAGTACTCCGAGGCAGACACCGATATTCATTGTGGAATTTATGTCCATATCCTCCGACATCTGTTTCGGCTTGGGATTTGACGGAGTCTCAGGACCATATCCGGGGCGTACCCACACGCCGTTCTTCTTATATTCAAAGCCGGCGGAGATTTCCGGGCATATAAGGATATCGCCTACATCGGAGGATTTTTCCTCTTCATTGCCGATGGTGAGGGTGCATTGTGCCTTGCCGACCATGCGAGGTGCTGTATAGACAACGCCTACACGGCTGTTTTCGCGGTCAATATAGATGGGCTCTGACGGATAGACAAATTCCATCTCGCTGGGCGTAAGATCGGTAGATTGAGTTTCGATGAGCTTCATCTCATAGCTGACCTCATAGTCATCGACAACAGCAATTGGGTTGACATTGAACCAGATGGTATCATTGAGTTTGTCTTTGTAGCTGGTTTTGGCTTTGCCGTCCCATTTGACAGCGCCGGTCAGCGTGTTGCGGACTACGGCAACCGTGGTCACGGCAAACATGCCGTTTTCAAGAGTGGCACGAAGGAATGTCTTTTTGCCCTGAGCGCCCGGCTGAGCCGCAACTCCGACAAAATGATGCTCCGTAACGAGGAATTCGGGCACTTCGCCGGGGGCGGGAGCGGGCGTTTCGCCGCCCTCTTCAGCGCGTGAAGCCGGCGTTTCGGGAGTTTCGCCTCCTTCGCCTTCACCTTCGCCTTCGCCTTCGTCGGGGCTTCCGGGCTCTTCATCTTCAGAAGGAGCTGTCCAGTCGGGATTGGGGGTCTCTTCATATTCAACCACATCGACAATTTTCACAACGCTTTCATCATCGACCGACCATTTGATCGGTGCGTTGATTTCCTTGCCGCTGGCATTGGTCACACGAGCGGAAAGCTTAACTGTGTCACCGGCAAGAAGCGTGAGGTTGGTCTGTGCCATGTCGATATAGATGGCATCAGCGCCCTCCAGGGTTGCCTCCTCCTTACAGGATGTGAAGCCGCCCATAACGGCCACTGCGGCCGCGCCAAAAAATATTTTATTGAGAAGTTTCATTTTTGTGCAATATTACTGATGATACAGATTAAAGATTGTTGTTAGGGATAATCTGACCGTTAGCGTCCTTGCCCCAAGTTGCGGAGTTGACATCCCAGAATACGCGCGTTCCGCAATCCTGAGTGCCGCCGAGAAGTTCGGTGATCTGATCGATTTCCGGTCCGTTGTTGACGGTGCGGGTATGTGAAAGCCTGCGGATCTGAAGTTCGGTATCTACATTCGCCATGTTGTTATAAACCGGCGGGAACAGACGAGGATAACCGGTGCGGCGGTATGTGGTCCACGCTTCTGCACCCATCGGGAAGTTGGCGATCCATTTCTGTGTGATGATCTTTTCAAGCATCAGCTCTTTGGAGTCGGCCGGATTCCATTTCACACCGCAGGTGACGCGACCCATGATGTCATTGTTGCGGTTGTAGTAGTCGCGGTATTCAACAGCCGGGAGTTCGTCCTGTGCGAGATATGCTTCAATCTTGCTCTCTTCAATGCCCCATTCGGAAAGCGACAGGCGGATGCCGGCTTCATAAAGCTCTTCGGCTGTGGGGCCTCCCATGTTCCATCCGCGGAGGGCGCCTTCGGCACGCAGGAATGTGGCCTCGGTGCGTTTGAAGAATGGCTGCTTCATATACTGCTGCTGGGAGTTGAGCTGTCCAAAAGGTCCGTAGCCGCCCTTGTCAGGCGTTCCGGTATCTTCCATCATCAGACCGATGCGGACACCGTAGATTCCGGCAGGAGCTGTCACACCGACAGCATTCTTGATCGGATAGGAGTTGGGGGCAAACCATGTTTCAAGAAGCGGTGAGTTGAAATGTTTGAGAATGTTCTCTAGAGAAGCATTCATGCGGATATCGTTCCATGACTGTCCCATGAAATACCATACATTGGTCCATGTGCCATTGGATTCGTAAGCGATATCGCGGGAGTCGCTGGGAAGCAATACGCCGATTTCATCATTGACGGCTTCCTCGGCAATGGCTTTTGCAGTGAACGATTTGTTCTCCGGGCCATAGACGGGATCGGGATCGTTGTAATCAACGATGTTCATCGCCATACGGAGCTTGATGGAGTTGGCAAACTTAACCCAGTAGCGCCAGTCCCAACCGGTCATGGTCTTTTGAAGCTGCACGCCTTCAACTCGCTGAAGGTCGCCCTGGCCGGGCTGTGCCGCTTTCAGCTTGGCGATAGCCTCATCGAGGTCGGCAAGCACCTGCTTATAGACCGAAGGGCCGGATTCGTAAGTCTGACGGATTGCACGGTTCTGACTGCGGGCATCGTTGAATGCCATCGTTCCATACATATCGACGATTTCATGTGCAACGTAGGCTTCGCAGATAAGGGCGATCGCACGCCATTCGGGACGCGGTTGCAGCACTTTCTTGCCTTTGATGGTGTATTGTGCCTTGTCCCAATAATAGATTGCGTCCTTGCAATACTGGAATGTGCTGGTATCGTGCGGGCCTCCGAGATAACCGTTGTCATCGGTGTAGAGAGTCGGGAGAGCCGGACCGAAAGCGAAGTTGGCTTTGGTTGTGGTCCAGTAGCCGGCATAGTTGTCAACGGAGTTGGCACGGTTGTACTGATAATTATGGGGTGCCCATGAACCGTCAGGTTCGTGAGAGTAGTTCAACATGAAAGGAATGCCTATCATCATTTCTTTCTCAAGGACATCCATGTCTTCGGCGCCCTTGCTTTGCTCGTTCATGCTTTCGTCCTCAACGATCCAGGGATAGGGCTTGAGCTCATCGCCGCATGATGACAGGGAGAGCATGGCCGCACTAGAGAGGGCGATTGCGCAAGAATATATGATTGATTTTTTCATTGTACTTTTAGATCTGCTGATTAGAAATTAAATTTCAATGTTATGGCATAAGAACGCAGTGTCGGCAGTGCGTAAGAGTCGATGCCTGAGTATCCGTTGGCGGCAGACACGGAGATGTCGGGGTCAACAGGTGAATCCTTGTAGAGGAAGAATGCGTTCTTTACGGAGAACTGAGCGGTCATGCCCTTGGACTGACCGAAGAGATTCGGAAGCGTGTAGGCGAGAGAGATGTCACGCATACGGAAGTTGGTTGCATCATAGACATGCTCTTCCATCGGGTTCTGACCGATGGTCTCGAAATAACGCTGAACGGAAATCTTGCGACCGGAGCCGTCAGGCAGATACATCAGGTGGAGCGGGCTGCCGTCCGACTTGGTTGCCATCAGATTTTCGGGATCGCGTTCGGCCGCCAGACGATAGTCGGCAGAGCGGGTAGAGATACCATAGCGGTCGAGGTCAGGTTCGGTCAGCGACATCACCTTACCACCGATGCGGCCGTCGATGAGGAAGTAGAGAGTGAAGTTCTTCCATGTGATGGTGTTGTTCCATCCCAGCTGATAGGGAGAAGCTGTGTTGCCAACGTATGTTTGATACTGGCCTGATGCCATCTGAGGCACGGCATTCTCAAGGTCTGTTTCATTTGAAACCTTGATCAAACCGTTTTCATCGCGTGCGAAAGAGTTCACATAGATGTCTCCGAACTTACCGCCCTGGAGATATTTGATATGGAAAGCCTTCGGACCGGTCTCATATATATAAGGTGTACCGTCCTGATTGTAGGTTTCGAGAATCTTGTTGTTGTTGTAAGCGAAGTTGACATTCGACTGCCATGTCCAGTCTTTGTTGATGGCCCAGCGATAGCCGGCGGAGATTTCGATACCGGTGTTGCGGATCTTACCGGTATTTACCGGTTTGCTCTCGCCTGTACCGGTTGACACATAGAGGAACTGGTTGCGTAGTGTCGAGTTATAGTAAGTTACATCAATGTTGAACTTGTTGTTGAACATCCATGCATCGATACCGGTCTCAAACGCAGTGGTGGTCTCCGGCTTGGGATCATCGAATGTCGGGGGCTTGGTAGAGATAGCGCCGGTAGAGAAGTTGACGCTCTGGCGGGCGAACAGGGTGTTGGGAACGGCATTACCCACAACAGACCAGCTTCCGCGCCATTTCAACTGGTCGAGCCAGGGTGCTGCGCTATGATCTTCATTGAAGAATTTATCGATCAGCACGTTTGCACCGGCTGAATAGTAACCGAACGACATATAATCGCCATCAGCTGTGAACTGCTGGAATGCCTGACACCAGTCACGACGGTAGCTGCCATCGAGATAAACTTTATCCCAAAGTCCTACGGATACTGTTCCGAAGAGGGCTGTTGACCAGTCGGTGTAGTCCCATGAGTCGGATGCGGAAGTTGCAGAACCGTTGGGGTTGCCCGGACGATAGTGCTTGCTGTTCTGCGGCACGAATGCATTGGGGATACCGGAGGTATCGATACCGGTCTGGATTGTAGTGCTGCGCGAATAGTGACGTGTGAAGCTGCCACCTAAAGCCACGTTGACATCAAACTTGTCGTTGAACCGCTCATTCCATGTCAGCATGTGGTCATTGTAGATATCCGATGAACGGCTGTTGCTTGACCAGTATTTACCGCCCATGTAGTCAAAACCTGCGCGGAACATGGTTGCATATTCTTCGTTGAGAGAGTTGTTGAGAACCATATCAACGCTGAAACGTGTCTGATATTTAAGGTTTTTCCAGATCGACCAGTCGAGGGTGATGTTACCCATGATACGGTCGCGCTTGGCCTGATCCTTAACCATCTTGTTGACCCACCAGGGGTTGTTCAGATAGTCAACGAACCATTCCCATGACTGGATCGGCTGTCCGACCAGTTTCGGGTTTCCGACAATGGGGTCGGAAACGAGATATTCGCCGGCCTGACCAACGTGAGAATAGTTGTTCTTGAAGTAACGCATATCGACATCGGCCGGCGTACGGTAGAGGGCAAACAGTGAAGAAAGAGCCTTGCCGACCACCGGAGAATTGTCGGTGCGCTGATGAATCCAGTTAAGAGACACTGACACATTCACCTTTTTATCGAACAGTGAGAACTGCTCTTTCAACATGACGTTGTTACGCATGAATTTGTTGTCGGGAATGATGCCGCTCTGGTATGTATTGTTATACGAGAAGTATGTCTTGGAATTCTCGGTACCGCCCGAAAGGGTGATGCCGTTGTTCAGCGACACGCCGGTCTGGAAGAAGTCGTTGATCGACTCGCGGGCTCCGTTCATCAACCAGGGGTACATCGCAACCTCATCTGCCGAGCGAGTGCCGACGCGCGGACCCCACGCAGCCCATGCGCGGTGTTCATAATTGCCGGAGTTGGTTATACCGTAGTGCTGCTGCTGACGTGGATACATCGCAATGCAGTCGATTGACGTCTGGCTGGAGATGTTGACCTTCACAGTGCCCTGCGCGCCCGACTTGGTTGTGATGACAATCACACCGTTGTTGGCGGCAGAACCGTAGAGTGCGGCAGCATTCGGGCCTTTAAGAATGGTCATGTTTTCGATATCTTCCGGGTTGATTGTCGAAAGAAGGTCGTCGCCCGACTTTCCGCCACCCATGTCGATATTGTCGGTTGCCTGCGCGCCCATACCATTGGTCATAGGCACACCGTCGATAACGATAAGCGGCTGGTTTGTGCCAAGAATTGATGTCGAACCGCGGAGCACGATGCGGGATGCACCACCGCCGGCACCGGTGTTGTTAGGCGTGATCGACAGACCGGCACTCTTGCCCTGAAGAGAGTTGACGAAGTTGGATTCCTTGATACGGGTCACTTCATCGTTCTTGATGGTCTGCACGGCATAGGTAAGAGTTTTCTCTTCACGCTTGATACCCATGGCAGTCACCACGACTTCATCCATCATCTTGGCGTTAAGCTCAAGCTGCACCTCGATAGGAGAGCCGTTCCACACAACTTCCGTGTCTTTATAGCCCACAGAAGTGATCAACAATTTTGTGCCGGGCTTGACGTTGGCGATTGAAAATTCACCATCGATGTTTGTAGCCGCACCTTGTTGCAGGTTTTTAGCTACGCGGACAGTCACGCCGACAGCCGGGTCACCGAATTCATCCAGCACCACGCCGGTAGCCGTGTTCTGCGATTGCGCAGCAGCGGCTGGCATGGGAGCTGCCCAAACAGGCGATGACACAGTCATCACACCCATCATTGAAGCAGCCAGAATGATTTTGCTTACTGATTTGATTGGTTTTAGCATAAGGTTTGTGATTACTATTGATTGTTTCCTTTCCTTTGTTTTATATAAAAGCCCAAATAAATTGAGCCGTAAATTCGAGATTTAAGGCATAATACTTTAGGGTACAAACCATTTTCGGACAAAATTAAGTATTATGTACGTTTTTATATCACGCCATCGGTTAAATCTTGTTAACACAAGTGTTAAAGCGGCCTTATTTCCTAACAAAATACACATTCCGTCCCCCCTGAAAATGAGATGCACTACTTCCCAGCAGTGCACCTCCCTCATAACCAAAATTCAAGTATGTCATATTTTGCCTGACAGCATAAGCCCATTTATCCCGATGCAAAAGCATCATGGGCAGAAACGCAAAGTTAGACTACAATCCATTGATAGACAACAGAGTCATTGCAAAAAGAGCTTAAAGAATCTAAACGGCGTTTTTAACATTTCTATAATCCCGACCGAAAATGGAAGCAGGGCAACGAAAGTTAACGTCGGATTTTGTAACTTTACAGCCCTAAAACAGATGTCATGGACAACAATACATTAACGCCCCTGATAGGGATGAATCTCGAACAACTTGGTGCGATGGCGGCCGATTGTGCTCTGCCGCGCTTTGCGGCAAAGCAGATAGCGCGATGGCTCTACGATAAGAGGGTAAGCGATATTGATGCCATGACCGACATATCGCTTGCCGGGCGCGAACGGCTGAAGCAACACTACTGCGTGGGGCTCAACGCACCGATATTGCGGACCGAATCGAAAGACGGAACAACAAAATATCTCTTTGAGGGCGTTGGCGGACGCGATATCGAATCGGTGATGATTCCTGACGGCGAACGCGCCACACTGTGTGTCAGTTCACAGGCCGGTTGCCGAATGAACTGCCGTTTCTGCATGACCGGACGGCAAGGATTTCACGGCAATCTGACTGCCGCACAGATAATCAACCAGGTGCTGTCGGTGGACGAAAGCAGGGCGCTGACCAACATTGTGTTTATGGGCATGGGAGAACCGATGGACAATCTGTCGGCCGTGGAAGGCGCAATCGCCGTGCTGACCGAGAAATGGGGAATGGCCTGGAGTCCGAAGCGCATCACGGTGTCAAGCATCGGGAAAATGGACTCGCTCCGACACCTCATCGAACACACACAAGTGCATATAGCCATCAGCGTACACTCGCCATTCAGCGAGGAGCGCGCCGATCTGATGCCTGTTGAGCGGGCTTACCCGCTGACAGAAGTTGTCGCGATGCTCCGCGATTACGACTGGGTCCACCAGCGGCGGCTATCGGTGGAATACATCATGTGGCATGGGGTCAATGACTCTCCCCGACACTCCGATGCTCTCGCCCGCCTGCTGCGCGGGATGCACTGCCGCGTCAACCTGATCCGGTTTCACAGCATTCCCGGCGTTGAGCTTCAAACGGCATCCGAATCGGCCATGACAGCGTTTCGCGACCGGCTCAATGCAAAAGGAATCACCGCGACCATACGCGCATCGCGTGGGGAAGACATTATGGCCGCATGCGGGATGCTCGCAGGGAAAGAGCGTCAATAGCCTCCTGAAGATGATCGACCACCATCGAGGTGGGATACCACGGATTAAGCGCGCCCGAACGGATCGGGAGCAGGGCGTTTTCGAGTTTCTGCAAGCCCTCCACATCGGCCGCAGCGGTCAGTTCATCGCGGAGAATACGCAGTTTCTCACTCATCTGGATGCCCTCAACCATGCGCTCGTAACGCACCGATGAGCGATTGCCGGGATATATAAAATAGGTGTCGCCCGGAGCGAACATCCTGAAACGCGTGTCCTCAAGAGGATTGTCGTTCCAGTTCATGTATGACCAGTGAAGATAGCCGTCATGTCCGGTTGCCGTGGCATAGACAGGGATATATGCCCCATCGGCCGGAGCACTGTTGCTGAACTGGCTGGGCGCAGGAGTGGAGCAGCAGGTGTACATCAGCGTTGTGAATCCTTTTTCACGCCGATGCTCCATGACGTCATCGGGGAAAAAGTCGCCTTTTATGAGCGTATAGCTCTCCAGCCGGTCTATCAACTCCTTGTGATAGCTCCCGGCAAGCGACATTTTTATTCCCGGCACAGCCTTTTGCGCAACGCGATAGGCATTGAGCATCTCGGGAAGCCCGCGTTCATCCATGACAATCATCGTCTTGTCATACCATCCTTTTTCTTTGAGATGACCCGCAAGCGATTTCAGAAAATCGGTCCATAGCCTTTCATATTCCGGAGAGTCCGTTTTAGCCTCCAGAAAATCATATTTGTTTTTCTTTTTGTCGAAATATCGGAATTTCAGCTCCCACGGCACCATTGTGAAGCACGAAATGTTGCCGTCTATACCAACCGACTCCATAAAATCCACATATCGGTCAAGTATCGCATAATCATAAGCCCACCTGCCATCGGGCATAAGAATCGTCTCGACCATCGGCTCAAACTTATCGTTGCTCTGCTCGCCCCACGGCTCATAGAAAAGAATCGCCGTCACGGTTTTCTGACCGGCGCGGGCAAGGCGCTCCATATAAGGGCGCATCAGTTCCAGATGCTCGTCGCTCCACGGCTTGGCCCCATAGTAGCGCGACACGGCGTATGGCTGCTGCCATAAATCGAGATAGAAAGCATAGTCCTTGCCGGCAGGGAGCCGATGGGAATCAACGTCTATGGTCAGATTCAGCCTGCCGACTGTCCGGCCGGTCTTCGACTCGGTCACGGTCAGAGTCATGTCATATTTTCCCGGAGCGACATCCGGAATCTCTACTGCACACCAGATCGGACGAACCGATTGCGCAGCCATCGCAACCCCAGCTTCGGGACGATCAATCATGTCGGGAACGGTGAACGTGGGAAGCGTGTCAGGAGGATAGCCGCATCCCGGCCATGCCGTTGAAAGCACATATCGCATAAATGCCGCTTCGCTGCCCGGAGCTTCGATCCTGCGCGCGCCCTGCATCAGATCCGACAGCGCAACCCGCAATTCGCCACATCCCTCCGGACTTATCAGCAACGCCTCAAGGCCAAGCCGTTCGCCACGCCATGCACGGACCAGCGTGTCAGTCACCTGATATGTCGGCGGAGAAGCGAACTGGCGATAGACATAATTCTTCGACGCCCACGTCAATCGGGTCCGGCCGGATATGGCCGACCAGCCTGAACGGTCAACCGTAGATGTGTCTGCCGGCTCATTATATGGGCTTGGTGCAGACAAAAGGGTGAGCGGCACTATTGACAGCAATGCCAGACAATATTTCAACAATTTCATAATCTCTGCTTTTAATTTTTAACGCAAATATATATATAATTCTAAAGATTTTTAGCTAAGTTTGCGTTGAAATCGTTAAATCTGCCAGAGAAAAATGCGCATCGTGATCCAACGGACATCGGAAGCCGCCGTAAGCATCGGCGGCGAAATTCATGCATCAGTCGGTGCAGGAATGATGATCCTCGTAGGCATAGAGACCGGCGACACGGAGAAAGATGCCGACTGGCTGGCCGCCAAGACAGCAGCCCTTCGCATTTTCGACGACAGCGATGGGGTGATGAACCTTTCGCTGGCCGACATTGGAGGCGAAGTGCTTGCCATCAGCCAGTTCACGCTGACGGCCTCAACGCGCAAGGGCAATCGGCCAAGCTATATCCGGGCGGCAAAAGGAGAGCTGAGCAAACCGCTGTATGACTATTTCTGCCATCAGCTGGCTGCGAAAAGCGGCTGCGAGGTCAAGCAAGGCATTTTCGGAGCAGACATGCAGGTCAAGCTCATCAACGATGGCCCGGTGTCGATTATAATCGATTCTCGTTTAAAAGAATAACCACATGGACAGCATATCGTTACGCGAATTTCAGCAGACCGTTGACCAATGGATCAAAACCATTGGCGTACGCTACTTCTCGCCGCTCACCAATATGGCAATACTGACCGAGGAAGTTGGCGAAGTGGCCCGCATCATGGCGCGGCGACATGGCGATCAATCGTTCAAGCCCGGCGAACGGACAGATCTTGCCGATGAACTTGCCGATCTCCTATGGGTGGTAACGGCTATAGCCAACCAAGAAAATATTGACTTGACCGAAGCCATTGCGAACAATATCGCCAAAAAATCCATTCGAGATAAAGAACGGCACAAAAACAACCCGAAACTAAAATCATAAACAAATCAAACATACAATTATGGTAGATAAATATCATGAAGTCGTTGCGAAAAGCAACGTCCTGACCGACGATGAAAAAGTGAAAGCCAACGTGGCAAAAATACTGAATGATGAGTTGGAGAGCAACCGCAGCCTCGACACTATGAAACTCCTCTTCAACTGCATTGACCTGACAACATTGAAAGGAACCGACTCGCCGCAGTCTGTAGCCGCATTCACAGAGCGCGTCAACGATTTCGAGCAGGAACACGGCGATCTGCCTAACGTTGCCGCAATATGCGTATATCCCAACTTTGCTCCGATTGTGCGCACGGTTCTTGATGTTTCCGAGGTCAACATTGCCTGCGTGTCGGGCGGCTTCCCATCATCGCAGACCTTCCCTGAGGTGAAAGTGGCCGAGACCGCACTGGCTGTTGAAGGCGGTGCAGATGAAATAGATATCGTGCTCAACATCGGAAATTTCCTCGATGGCGACTGGGAGGAAGTGTGCGATGAAATCTCCGAGCTGAAACATGCCTGCCGTGACGCCCATCTGAAAGTCATTCTTGAGACCGGAGCATTGAAAACCGCCGAGAATATCCGCGCCGCATCAATTCTGGCGATGCATTGCGGAGCTGACTTCATCAAGACTTCAACCGGCAAGGACTTCCCGGGCGCATCTCTTGAAGCCGCCTACGTCATGTGTCAGTGTATCAAGGAATATTACGAGAAAACCGGTCGGATGGTCGGCTTCAAGCCTTCAGGCGGAGTCCGCACTGCCGATGAAGCACTCGGATATTACACGATTGTCAAAAACATTCTGGGCGAGCAATGGCTTGACAACGAATATTTCCGTATCGGTGCAAGCGGGCTGGCCAACAATTTGCTCAGCGTCATTCTCGGCGAAGAAACAAAATTCTTTTAATCAAGCGGATACATGGATTACTGGATAGCCATAGACAAACAGAAAATCGGTCCGATGTCACTGGCTGAGGTCAGAGCGCGACGGCTAAAGCCGGACACTCTGGTGTGGCACAACGGACTATCGACGTGGTGCAAGGCCGGCTCTCTTCCGGAGCTGGCCGGCTCTCTCGCCACAACAGAGAGCCTATCGACATACGGCAGCGAAAACGTAACGATTCACGATTTGCCCGAAGCGGAACAGCCCATTCCCGCAATTCCGGCCTATGTCATGCAACCGGAATCCGATGGATATGTTGCTACCGGAAAGGCGGCACGCACTACGCCCCCTCCGATGCCCAGAAGCTATCTTGGATGGAGCATTGCCGCCATCATTCTCTGCTGCACCATTCCGGCAATCGTGTCGCTGATTTATTCAACCCGCATCTCTCCGCGCTACAACAGCGGAGACTATGAAGGCGCACAAAAAGCATCAGATCGTTCCGAAATCTGGTTCATTGTCTCGATTGTGTTCGGAATTGTGCAACTGCCGTTCTCCATTGTGCTTAACATGCTTCAATAGCACCACACATCTTGACAGATCGCAAACAGAACCACAGACTCTGCTCAGGCTCTCGCCGACGAGCTTTGACTGCCGCCCCCCTGCTGATTGCCCTGGCAGCAGGGCTGATTGTCTATGGTTGTTTCGACCCGGAAAGCGGATATTTTCCGGCATGCATCGTAAAGAAAACCACCGGGTTTGACTGCCCGGGCTGCGGCGCGCAGCGCGCCATACACGCACTGCTTCAAGGCCGGCTGTCGGAGGCATGGCATTTCAATGCTCTGATGTTCATACTGACCCCTGTGGCCATCGCCGCCATCATCATTGATGTCCGGCGCGAACAATGGCCGAGGCTTCACAGGATTATGGCTTCAAAATGGACTGCGGCCGCAATTATCGCGGCCATCACGCTATGGACCATTGTCCGCAATCTTTAATACGCCCCCGCGCTATAATACCCCGCCACCGGAGGAGGCACAGGCTATGAGTTCCTGACACCGGATCAGCATTTCTTTCCGCTCCGTTCCGTCTCTGTTGGAATAAACATAGCGGAACCCGTCTGTACCCTCCAGGACAAGCGTCCGCGCAATATTGATAATTTCCTTATCTGCCGCAAGTTCCGTCAATAGCTGCGCTTTGATCTCGGAGATGTTTATGTAGTAGAGGTTAGACGTATCATGTGTGATCAGGATCTCTATATATGGAGCTTTATAGCGCACATAGCCCGACAAGACAGACGGATCGCTCTTGACGTTTTGCTCTAACTCTGCACGCAGCGACTCCAAATAAAGGTCGGTCATCGGCGTCCGGGTTGGATCAGAGATAAATTCTTCAATGGCATCCCACGACAAATTCACCACTTTCTGCATCCCGGAGGGAGAACGCATGTCAAATTTCAGGCCATGAAGATCCAATGTTCTTCCAATCTTCACCATCGCACCGACAAAGAAACCCATGCCGGGCACTCCCAACATCTCGGAAAGAACGATATTCCTCAACGTGCGCTCAGAAACGTCGGCATCGAACATCGGATTCTCGTCATCCCCTTCATAGAGGAAAGGCATATTTATATATTTGCCGTTGAGATGCGCTTTTCCGCCACGAACACCCGCCGCCGGCTGTCCGAGTTCTATTCCGGCATTTATCTGGTTGAGAAGCTCATCAAGCGCAGCCTTGTAATCCAGATCGAGTTCCGACAAAGGCAACGTCATAAGCTCCTCAAGGCGCGAGGGGGTCATCTTTCTTGCAAAGACCGGGCCGGTTTCGTTGCAATAAACATATTCAAAATCATAGCCGGCCGCATCAAGCAGATGTCCAAGCATCAAAAAGGAATTAGCCTTCTGCTGATCATCGCGATTTGACGACATGAATATATCCGCTATCGCTTCCGCCCCCTTTCTATCAGTCACCTTGTAGCCCGGAAGGACGTAGCGATAGCTCATACAACCATTCTCAACCGTTACAGACACTTTTATCTCATCGCCAACCAAACTGCCGATCTGTTGCTGCATCTGCGGGGAATTCAACATCTCCGCCATTTCTTTAAGCAGTTGACGTGCCTGAACAGTATCTGTCGGCAGCATTTGAGCCGATGCCGTTACTGCCTGAACAAGCATAATAATGAACCCAAAAAGGCTTATGTAGATTTTCATAGGATTGAGGTTTACACAATTGATCATGCGCAAATGTACAATTTATTTAAATTGCAATCAATATGTTGCATGATTTTTTGTGGGGATAGTGCATCAATGCTTTAGCTCCGCAGCTATATGCCTGATTGCAGCCACAGGATGATAAAGAATCATCCGCGGTCCGGCATAGCGCATCACAGCCTTGATTTTAATCGCCATCTCCTTGCGGTAGCAATGAATCGGGCATTTACGGCAACTGGTCTTGCGTTCGCCGAATGGACACCGGTCGAGCCGTGCCATCGCATAAGCCATCAGTTCACGGCAACTTTCACACAATTCGGCATTGCCTTCTTTCCGTCGGCAATACATCCGGATCATCACTCCGACCGTCCTCTTCTCTTGCTCAATTCTGCTCATCGCCATGTCAGAGATCTTCATAAACGCTTTGACGGCACAAAGCTACAAAACAGACCCCTCACATACAAATATGCGATGCCTAAAATCGACTGACAGCCGCGTCAAAAGTGAATCTACGCATCAAAAGTGGACAACGAACTCTACAACCGCCTTGCTTTGTTCGGAGATGTTCGGAGTGGCGTTCTCAGCATAAAAATATTGTTCGTAGTTCAACCGGATATCGGCCTGCAATGACTTCTTGCCCAGACTCAAAGTGACGCCACCGGTCAGGCGCGATCTCTCCGGATCATCGACCCCGAGCAAACCGTCATCATGGACTTTCCCTTTGCTGTGGTCTGACATATAATCATAGCGTCCGAGAAATGATATTGCGGTATCCTTCCATTTCAGCGGCATTCGATAAGCCACAAACGCATCAACGGCACTGACATCCTTGAATGCACTGTTGGCATAATGCTTACGCAGATATTCAGCCTCTACATGCCATCGCGGTGTATGGAAATAAACGCCTCCATCATACAGAAA
>CAYTLU010000140.1:0-1746 GCA_964438665.1 uncultured Bacteroides sp. | reverse complement strand
AACATTTGCAATTACAGCCTTTGATGAGAAAGTGGCGCCGGTGACGGCATCGACTTTGATTGCGGCTGCGGAGTCAGGGGTAAGGCCATTCCAGGAGTCGAGCAACTCGGAGCTTACAACGCGCTTGAAAAAACCGGGAGTCTCCGAATTTCCCAAAGCAGAGATATGGTCAATCTCGCCGTTGACAATGAATATTTCAAGCGGCACAGGCCCGCTATAGCCGATTATATCCTGACCACATTCTGACGTGTTTATGACGGTTGTGTCGCCTTTTAATTCTATGCCTGCCGGCAGGGATTGTCTGACGAAAGAATGTCCCAAAAGACGACCGCTTTGCATTAGCGCGGCAACAGCCATGAAAATGAACACACACAGAATGCCGAAAAGATTTGCAGCAATTCGTTTTTTCTGTCCATGATGTTGCGGTGTGGTGTTTGAGCTTTGCATCTAAGAATGTTCAAAAGATGTGGATATGAGATTGTTTCTTTATGGCAAAATTACGGTTTTTTATTGTTTTCGGCAACTTTTCTAAGATAAAGAGCGGCGGCGGATGTAGCGGTAACATATTATGGCCAAGGCAGCGACTGCTGCGATTATGGCTATCGCTGAGGCTAAGGAGGGTTGTGAGGATGTTTTTGATTTTGCTGTCTTGTCGGATTGCGTAAAGACGCGTTCGGATAGAGAGTCGGTGGCTGATGTGACTGTTTTTCGGTGGGAAGCCGCTGACGTTTCGCAAGAGGCGGTCACGTTGTGAAACTTGAGTATGGATGGAGCAATGTCCCGGCCATTTGGAATGAAGACGGTTATGGAATCTGTTTGGATGCGGAGCAAGCGAGCGATGGTGTCATGCGCGTCATGTGACAGCTGCGCTTTGAGAGTTTCGGTTGATGATACATTGGAGGAAGATGACTGTGTTTGCTGTTTTTTTGTGCGGCATGATGGAGCCAGGACGAGGGTTGATGACAAGGAGAGCGCCGTAAGGATGGTGATGAGTGTGCGTTTCATAGATTAGGGATTTGACGGTTGGATTGCGCAAAAATAATATGTGGATCTGCACGCGTTGTGCAAATCCACACATTTTGAGTCAAAGAAATGCAGGCAGTGGTCACAGACCTATCCTGACAACCTCGCCGAGAGTGTTGCATCTGTCTATTGCGGCGCGGAAATCATCAGCACGTGCTTCCAGCAGGGAGTCGGGAATGTTCTGTTCAATTCCCTGAAGTTGTCCTATCTTGTTGTTGGCTTTTGTTGAAAGGTTTAAGATAGCTTCCATTATTGCCGAGCGGTCGGCATCGGTCAGCTTCGTTTCGGATTCAGCATATTTTGAAGCGGTGGCTGCATATTGGCGGTCGAGTTCGCCCACTTCCTTAAGCGAGCCGGCCTTTTCGATGCTTTGCGCATAATTGTCCATAGATGACACAAAATCGTCCACATCGCTTTTCCCGGAACATGATGTCAGGAGCGCAGCCAGGACAAGCAGGCAGGCATGGAATACGGAAGTTCGGGTGAATATTCGGAGGTTCATGATGGGATTAAGTTTTATATGTGTATATAACGATGCCGGATTGGAATATGTTTTGTGGCTTTATGTCAAAAAAAGAGACTGCGCCGATCGACACAGTCTCTTCTACTTGATTCAGTTGAAAGGGAGGTTTGTTTAGTCAATTTCCTCATCGGCTTCGTAGCCACCCATTTCGCGGATTGCGTTTTTCAGCATTACATATTGCTGGAACAGGTGGTTGACAG
>CAYTLU010000139.1:0-2234 GCA_964438665.1 uncultured Bacteroides sp. | reverse complement strand
GTCTCCCCAAACGACTTTTGCTCCAACCATCGCTATCGAAGTGTTGGTGGGCTCAGCAGTCATAGGTGTGCTGATAACCTCGTCCCCGGGTTTAACGCCGGCAAGTATTAACGACAAATGAAGCGCATCCGTACCGGAATGAAGAGCAAGAGAATAGGGGTTGCCAATGTATTCCTTGAAGGCATCCTCAAAATCATAGACAGGCTGCCCTTCGGCTACATATCCACTGTAAATGATATTTTCGAGAGCCGGCATTAATTCCTCGCGTGGAGGAAAGTATGGTTTTACTAATGGTGTCATTTTCCTTCTTTATATTTTGAGAGTTCGTCACGGACATATTCGAGCGAAAGCAGACGCTCTTTCATTTGCTCAACCGTAAGGAGTTGAGTGTTGTCTGAATTGTATTGCATTCTGTCTACACGGTGACCATAATCTGCAATTGCCTGATCGTAATTCAAATTACGGAAGTCAGCCGGAATGCGATAGAAATCGCCCAAATCTTCAGCTTTTACCATCTCTTCCGAGGTGCAAAGCGTTTCGTACATTTTTTCTCCGTGCCTTGCACCAATAATACGAATAGGTTCATCGTAGTCGAATAGCTCTTTAACAGCCTGAGCAAGTGTTTCAATAGTGGCTGCAGGAGCTTTCTGTACGAAAAGATCTCCGGGATTGGCATGTTCGAATGCGAACAAGACGAGATCTACAGCCTCATCCAATGACATCATAAAACGTGTCATTTCGGGTACGGTAACCGTCATGGGCTTTTTTGCTCGGATTTGGTCAATAAAGAGCGGTATTATTGAGCCTCGCGAACACATTACGTTTCCGTAACGAGTGGCGCATATTACTGTCCCCGCTTCTTTAGTTCGTGGATCACGCGATTTTGATATTGCCAATTTCTCCATCAAGGCCTTGGTCATACCCATTGTATTAACTGGATAAGCGGCTTTATCGGTTGACAACACTACTACTCGTTTAACACCATTGCGAACTGCTGCTTCAAGGACATTTTCAGAACCAAGAATATTGGTTCTAATTGCCTGTAGTGGATAGAACTCACAGGCCGGCACCTGCTTCAAGGCTGCCGCGCTGAACACGTAGTCAACCCCTGCCATAGCATTATTAATGCTGTCGAAATCGCGTACGTCACCAATTATAAAATTAAGCTTCGGGTTCTGAAGTCGATGGCGCATATCGTCCTGCTTCTTTTCATCGCGGCTGAAAATGCGGATCTCTTTGATATCCGAGTCGAGGAACCGCCGCAACACTGCATTGCCGAATGAACCCGTTCCACCGGTAATCAACAAGGTTTTGTCTTTGAATATTGACATTTCGATATAATTAATTTATTCTATAAATCGTACTGTTCGTATTTAGAATTTTTGCTTTTGAACTCGGGAACGGTCTGTTTCATTAGTTTGACCATATCGGGAATTGTGACCGTCATTGCAAAATCCGTCAAGCGGCTAACAACAACTCGGGCATCTGCATACGGGTATTCTCTCGCTTTTGCCACAAAGATCCGTTCGTGCGAAGTCGGAATAGTATTTTCCTTTGTTGCAAGCACTTCTTCATAAAGTTTTTCACCGGGGCGCAACCCTATAAATTCAATCTTTATGTCGCGTCCCACCTCAAGGCCTGCAAGATGAATCATACGCTCCGCAAGTGTTACAATCTTAACCGGCTGCCCCATATCAAAGACGAATATCTGCGTTCCCGTTGCAAAAGTTGCGGCCTCCATAACCAATCGGCAAGCCTCCGGAATTGTCATGAAAAACCTGTTTATATCAGGATGAGTAACCGTTATCGGTCCGCCATGTTTAATTTGTTCGCTGAAAAGAGGGATTACTGAGCCATTTGACCCAAGCACATTGCCGAATCGGGTTGTAACGAATTTTGTCTTGCCTTTAATTTCTCCGCGCTCAATTGCCAGTCCAAGCGACTGAATGTATATTTCTGCAAGACGCTTTGTGCAGCCCATAATATTTGTCGGATTAACAGCCTTATCGGTAGAAACCATGACCATCTTTTCGACTCCGTATTCAACGCACTTGTCAGCGACCTGACTGGAGCCGGCGACATTGACCATGACGGCTTCGCAGGGGTTTTCCTCCATCAATGGCACATGCTTATAGGCAGCAGCGTGAAATACAACTTGTGGAGCATATTCCCGAAAAACGAAATCGAGTCGTTCCTTGGAACGAACATCGCCTATGACAGGGACAAAATCCAAC
>CAYTLU010000138.1:0-2693 GCA_964438665.1 uncultured Bacteroides sp. | reverse complement strand
TACTATACTCAGCTATAGCCGGTAACAACTTGTCCATATCCTGTCGCGTTATCAAAAATCCCTGAACCCGATTGTTGTCATACGGCGATCCGGACTCGGAGTTATAAACGCACTCTCCTGTTCGCAGTTGCGGCATCTTGGTATTGCCGGCCAACGATATCAAAGAAGAGAAGTCTGCCGGAGTACTTCGGAATAAAATACGATTGGCTATCAGATCTTTGGGAAGCACAGACGACGACGGCAACTTCTGCGTCGCAAGGATTAAGTTAATACCGAATTTTCTAAACTCTTGTATTATAATATGAATTTTGGCATTCGCCTCCTTGCTTATATCGTCGTTCTCTATTTCAAAGAATTTTTGGAATTCATCAATAACCACTAACAATCTCGGTACACTAAGAGACGGATTTTTGGCTTTGAGGTCGACGATATTGCTAACATCATACTCGCGGCACAAGTTCATTCGGCGGGAGCCTTCTTCTACTAATTCCTTCAAGATGCTCAATCCAAACTCGCGCTCAGCTTCCGGTGCAATTACCCTGGCATGCGGCAGTTTGTGCAATGCATACGAATTAAACTCGACGCCCGAAAAGTCTATGAGATAGAGATTAAGTTCATCAGGCGAGTAGTTGACTGCAGCGTTACAAATAAGCGTGTGTAGAAATACACTTTTGCCCGAACCCGGAATGCCAATTACGACGGCTGAGTTCTGACCGCTTTCCTGCGTAATTTTCAATCGTTGAATCTGTTTATCAGCCGAAATTCCAAATGGAACTTCGATATATTTTGCACTACGGCGGCTCCACCATTCAGACTCTGGTAACATATAATCGGCAAACAGGACAGACTCCTCCTCCTGAATCTCGAATCCGGAATTTACATACTGTACCAATTCATACAATTGCTTGTCGAACAGCACCTCGAACCGAGTATCCTTTTCACCTTCCATATCAATAACCTCACAATGCTTTTCGAGTCTTTCGATATTTGCAGTAGCCTTAATACTATCTGACAAACGATCAATCTTGTCATCGTTGACAAGCATAAAAACGATTACGCCTGCCCGAATTCCATTGTTCATAATACGCTCTAGAAGATATTGGGATTCCCCGCCTATTCCCGACGGATAGTCTTCAAGCACAAGCAGATGATAAGCCTCCTTGCTCTCTTTCTTTTGATTGTATTCGAAAAGCGAGTTAATAGGGCTTAACAAAAGATTCTGTATGATATTTCCCACATGATGATCGGTTTCGTCCAAAGCCCGGCGTATCTCATCTGGACGAGCCAATATCTGACAGATGTCATGGTTTATCCGCTTGAAAATATCACTTGTACCATCCATTTCATCTGCATCGACCATCTTTACCATAGCCTTGCCGGGAGCCACCGCTGCCATCAAACGCCCGATTAACGAGTTGACAACACGAAGCGCCTGCAATTTGGTATCATCCCGGTAATGAATCGCGATGTGCTGTTTGTTTAACATTTCGACAAAATATCTTTCGGAGATCGAGACTGTTTTATCGAATATGTCATATTGATTGTTTCTCCGACCGATAAGGAAGGTACTCGGAAGCTGCTCTTTTCGATATTCAATCTGCCCCCACAACTGGGCGCCCACATCCGATGTGTCATATTGTTGATTGAAATAGTCAGAATAGTAGGCCTCTATCTGGCTATAACATTTTTCGATTTCTGTGTGAACCAAAAATTTTAAATCATTGACGTTTTGCCGATTGGGCACATCAGAAAATCCTGCCTTTTCATACAGCGACATCAACTCTTTTGAAACAGTTGCCATTTTGTTCAGTATCGCTTTGAGTTGAGACAGTTTTGCTGTATATTCACAAATATAGTACTTTTTCTTGCTTTCGAGTGAATCAAAAAATTTCGTATAAAGGGTGTCGATATATGGTAGCACGGACTGCAATTCTGCGATGTCGGCTTTCAGTTCCGCCTCTGCATGGTTGAATCTCAACATATAATCTCCCGAACCTTCAGGTTTATGCTGTATAGGTGGGTCAGACTCAAGAGGCTCCGGCGCAGGAGACTCGACGGAAACCGCGGGGCTTGGACCGGCCGGGGCGGAATTGAGGCCGCCGGCTGACGGTTCGGGCTTCGACGGTTCTGATGTCCGCGGCTCAAACAACGGGGAGCAGTCCGACAGTTTTATCTTTGTTTTGCCCACACGGATATTGTCTTGCAGGCCCAACGTTTTGCTGCCGGAAATTTTCCAGCCATTAACGAATGTCCCATTTCTGCTTTTGTCGTCAAAAATCTCATAGGTATCATCGTCATTTTTAACGATATGACAATGGTATCTCGATGCCCATGAATCATCAACGACGAAATCGTTATCCACAGCTCGGCCGATCCTTATGATTTTCATAGCGCCAATATTTTAAGTAGTAGAATTTTCCAGATTCTATGCGATTGCGAAACCTGTCCGACAGGTCTCGAATAACTCTCCGTATTGCTTCGGACATATTCAAGACCTGCCGGACGGTTCGTCAAAGCCATCGACTATTCGATTCTCGTACTGTTCGGAACGACCTCTATTTTATTGATGAGATATGCTCCCTTTGTCGAATCATAAGTCAGATAGATTCGTTTCTGAGTATAATCGTTGTAAGTTTTGCTTCGATACTCTTGACTGACAGTATAAATCAGAGAGTCCCAATTGGGATTTACAA
>CAYTLU010000137.1:0-11166 GCA_964438665.1 uncultured Bacteroides sp. | reverse complement strand
GTGACTTTGATGTCGGCTTTCCCATCTTTGAGCATTTTGATGTTGACGGTAAATGATGTTGACAGCGTGTCGAAATAGTTGGCGGGCGCTTCAATCCGGATCGGGGAGTCTTTATAAAGCCGTGCTTTCTTGCCATCTTTGGTTATTCCGATATATGAGCGGTTGAGGTCGAGGGTGCGCACCGTGCGCATCAGAATGTCGTGGCTTCGTAGAATCATGACCTCATTATCTACTGACGATCCTGAGAATCCGCCGATAGAGAATGTCTTCATCATTTGTGCGAGTCCTCCACCCTTGCTTTCCGGTTCGAAGCTGGAGTCTCCGATCAGGATAGAACCCTGAATCTCATATTTTGTCAGACCTCGGAATCCTTTCCACGCGCCAAGTGCGGTGAATATGATTATTATTGCCAGAAATATCCATTTGTATTGGTGGAATACGCGTATCAGACGCCGCAGATCCAGTTTGTTTTCGTGCTGTTGCATGACTATTAGTTTTTATATTTTTCTGACTGTTATATTTTTCTCATGGTCGTTTTGATTGATGTTGGCTTTCAAACTTTTACCGGATGCGCATACTATGCCAAGAAGGCTCATCGAAATCATTCCGGCTGTTTGAGTCAATGTCGTGGAGGCTGTGCTTTCTGCTAAAATGAAGATTATAATGAGAGATCCGGTAACAAATGGCGCACGATAAAATGAGCCATCAGCGCGCATCATTAATCGCAGATACCGATAGATATAGAACCAGAACCCGATAAATAATATTATACCTATGACTCCAAACTGAGCCAGCGATGGATAGAAAGCATCGCAAATGAAACTTTCTTCGCTTCGCCAGGATATGCCGTGAACGTTGTTTATGCCATATTCGAAATAAACATTTGAATAGCTTTCTGCTGAAGTGAAACTCGCAAATGAAGCCAGTCCGGTGCCGAATGGGAAGTGGTCAACCAAGATCAAGCCGCCTGTCATATATAGAACCGGTCGGGCAAATGATTGAACTGTTGTCGGATCGAATGAGTCGCTGTTTCCGGTCAAGAAATAATATTGGATTTTATTCCATGTAGCGGCTAAAACCCCGACTGCTATAATCAGTAAGACTACCGCATGATATGGCTTGAAGTGACGGAATGTCCCCGGCTTATAAAAGAAGAGCAGATAGATTGCAGGAATATAAAGAGCGAAAAATTTTGCTTTGAATGTGAAGATTCCGATGCTTAAAATCAGGAAGGAGATGAACAGATCCGTTTTCCGGACTGTACCGGTCGATTTGTCGCGCGAACAGTAATAATAAAATATACTGCAGATGAAAAGTATATGCCCGGCATACAATGGATGGAATAAGATTAGATGTATGGTTTTGTATCCGCCTAAAATAAGGAGCAGGACTATTATGGCATTGATTAGACAGACCCACTTGATGTATTGCTTGTCTAATTCGTTGAATTGAGGCCCGATAGAAAGCAAGACCGCGAATGGAATATAGGGCTTGAGTTCTATAATCCAGTCTTTAAGTATCATTCCGGTGGTATTGTTATCCATGAATTGTATGGAATACCACGCATAAAATGTCATAATTGCCATTAAAATCCACAACAGCCTATACTTTTTCCAGTTTCTGTTGATCAGGCAGTCGGCTAACGCAACTAACAATAGACTGTATGCACAGATCTCGTCTAAATATGTAAGGCATTTAATGCTTGGAATCAATAATGTGATACCAAGCATTATAATATAATTACATATTCTGTTGAGGTGTAGCATCTATGGTCGGACTCAGCTTTTTAATGCGTCATTTAATAGCCAAAGCGATTATGAGGGATATTATGCTGGCAGAGATTCCGGTAATGGTTGATGCAATAGATAGCTTATATGCATTGTTTTGATTGTATTTCGAGTTGTCTTGTTTGACGTTGTTTGGATCAACGATAACCACATCATTGTTTTTCAGCCAGAAATATGGCGATTTGGTGATGTCGGAGTTGTGAAGATTCAGGCGGCCGTATTCAATGTTCCCATCGGCAGCGCGGCGCATCACCATGATGTTGTCGCGTTTTGCATATTCGGTCAGGTCTCCACATTCGGCTAGGGCGTTGAGGATGTTGAAGCGGTCAGCTGATGTATAAATCGTTTTCGGTGTTCCGACTTCGCCGATGACGGAGATTTTGTAGCCTCGCAGATTGACAGAGACAATCGGGTCTTTGACATATTCGCTGATTCGTTTTTCAAGGGCATCCTTCAGTTCGTAGATTGTCATTCCGGCAGCATGAATCGAGCCAAGAATGGGGAAGTCGATGTTGCCTTTGTCATCGATCATATATGTTTTGACCTGTGGCGTTGTTGTTATCTCTTTAGTTCCGGTGGGGGTTACGTTAACGTATGGTACGTTAAACATCGCCGACGCTTGTGGAACAGACGATGACACGGTGATTATAAGCTCATTTTCGGGTTCGAGTTTATATGTATAGTCAGAAGTCTGGAGCACTCCGGAATCGGAGCTTTTCAAATCTTCAAAATATGCGAGGTCATGTTGCGTTTTGCATGATGTGGTTAAAAGGAGAAGTATAAAAACAATAGAGGCTATTTTTTTCATATCGGGTGTTCTGGAATGAAGATTGGTTATACTTATATAGAAACGTTATTAGATGAAATTTATTGTTAATCCACTTTAGAATGATGATGAAAGAGAGGGCAAAATTTACTATTGACTTGATTTTTTAAATCGTCAGGCAGGATAATCAGGAAAGTGACGATTATGAGTGCTACACAGATTAAGTCAAATGAAAAGCCTGTCGATAGATGGTAGGCGACCCCCATTGCAATTATGAGTATCGAGCACAATATGTTTATCGGATTGAATGAGATTTTCATCCATTTGCGTGTGTCAATCATGCGATAGGCCATTAACGCTCCGAAAGTCAGGATGTTTGATATGATTATTCCATTGATGCCCCATCTTTGCACCAGAATATAGTTCGCGCTCACGTTTATGGTGAAAGTCAGAGCCAGGCTTGGCAGAATTCTGTAGGTCTTTTTTGCACATTGATATCCGAGTTCAAAAAAGGAAGACAGGGCATAGAACATCATGTATATCGAATTAAGATATAGGAAGTTGGCCCCTTCCTGATAGTTTGGCCCTACCAACCAGCCGTAGTTAAGTCGCAAGGCAAAAGGGAATATCGCTATCAGAAAGGATAGAAGGAAAAAATAGTTGTTAAAGATTTTGCTGAAAAAAACGTTTCTGTCCGGTGAATTATACTGCTCGATGGCATTTTGCTGCCATGTCTGATAAAAAATGAGTGCAATAATTTGCAGGATGCTTGTGAATCGTCCTACAACGCCATATATGCCTGTTGCGTAAAGGCCGGTAAAGTGTTGCAGGAAAAAAAGATTGTTTCCGCTGATAAACCACCAGCAAATGGCTGTCGGGACAAGCGGAAGAGAGTATTTGAGCAGGTTCTGCTTCAACTCTTTGTTATGGCAGAAAAATTTAAAATATCGGTGAATGATCCTGACGTTGGCTTCAAGAATCAGAAGGGTTGTCAGTTTTGCTAAAATATTGGCAATAAAAATACCTTCAATACTGAGTTCAAGGATGGCAACAAAGATTACGCTGTAAAGAGCTATTAAAAGTGAGTTTATAATGCCGGCGGCAACAAACTGCTTCGTTTTGCCCAGACCTCTGACAAGCTGTATGATAACATCATAAAAAGTATGGATTATGCCATATAAAACGATATAAAAAAGATATTCGATGGTTACGAACAGACTGACGGTCAGGCCAATCAATGTAATAAAGAGAGAGTTGCGAATAAGAGTCTTATAGATGAAAGAGATTATTTCTCTTTTTGCGGTATCAGAATCGGATTCAAGAAGAAAACGAAAACCGCCTTCGCCCAGACCAATGCTGATTATTGGGATAAAACCGAAAATAACGGTGAGACATAAGTCGTAGTAGCCATAGGCAGATGGATCGGTTATAAAGTGGGTGTAAAATGGAAGCAGTAGAAATGTGATCAGTTTCGAGCCAATATTGCCAATAGCATAGATCCCAAGATCCTTTAGGAACTTGCCGCTTCGTGATTGCTTTTCTTCAGTTTTTTGAGCCAACATCAGTCTTAGTGTTTGCTAATCAGGTTGCTGCAAGCGTTGAAGAATGATTGGATGTAGTTGCCACATATGAAAGTCTTGCTGCATTCAATCCCACATTGTGATAGTCTTGTGACAAAATTCCAACTTACCGAGGCTTCAGAGCCCCGGTAGGGAGATATGTCGTATGTTATAAGCGCAATGCGGATCATATCTCTTTTGTAAACGTAATTTACGGTGTTTTATTGCATAAGGCGGCCGACGCGAGTTTTGAATCGTGCCGGCCGTCTCATGTATTGTTGAATGTCGGTTGTATCAGAGATTGGCATCAAGGAAGGCGCGGAATTCGTCTTCGGGGAGGTTGCCGAGCTGACTGGCGGGTTTGCGCCCATCTGGGTAGATGATGACTACGCAAGGAATACTCGTGATTTCGTATTTCTCGGCAAGCGCTTTACATTCGTCAACGTCAACGGAGGCGAATGTGGCTTTGGCTGCGTAGTCGGCAGCTACTTTGTGATAGACCGGTGCAAACATTTTGCATGGGCCGCACCAAGTGGCATTGAAGTCAATGACAAGTGGCTTGTCGGTGGCCACGGCTTTGGCGGCATCTTTGATGGTGATGACAACATCATCGGATGCGGTGGCATCTGTGGGCACGGCGTCTTCTGCGACTGCGACTGTGTCAACGGCTGCCGAATCGGCGGCATTGCCGGTGGCGGTGGAGTTGCCGCATGCCGACAGTGTCAGGATTGCAAGCGATGATAGAAGAACGGATATTTTTTTCATTTTTCTGGGTTTTTAGACGGTTAATGCGGCGTTGGTTTTATGAACGGCAGCGGCGCTGGCGCGGAATAGGTTCATTTCTTCATCGTTCAGGTCGAGAACCACAACTTTTTCGATTCCGTTGCGGCCAAGAACGCAGGGAACGCCTATGCAGAGGTCGGATTCGCCATATTCGCCTTCGAGCAGAGCGGAGCAAGGGATGAGTTTTTTGCTGTCGGAGAGTACGGCATTGACCACCTGGGCTGCTGCTGCGCCGGGAGCCATCCATGCTGATGTGCCAAGCAGTTTTGTCAATGTTGCACCACCTACCATCGTGTCGGCAGCTACGGTCTTAAGCTGTTCGGCCGGGAGGAAGTTGGTAGCCGGAATTCCGCGGTAGGCTGCATAGCGTACGAGCGGAATCATGGTGGTGTCGCCGTGTCCGCCGATCACCATGCCTTCAACTTCGGTTGCCGATGCTCCGAGTGCGAGGCTGAGGAAATATTTGAAGCGTGCGCTGTCGAGTGCGCCACCCATGCCGATGATGCGGCTCTTTGGCAGCCCTGAAGTTTTGTGGATGAGATAGGTCATTGTGTCCATCGGGTTGGAAACGCAGAGTATGATTGCGTTGGGCGAGTATTTGAGGACGTTTTCAGTTACGGACTTCACGATTCCTGCATTGACGCCGATGAGTTCTTCGCGGGTCATGCCGGGCTTGCGTGGAATGCCCGATGTGATTACGACCATGTCGGAACCGGCGGTCTTTTCATAGTCGTTTGTGACACCGGTAAGGCGTGAGTTCAGACCGAGAATGTTGGCGGTCTGCATGATATCCATAGCTTTGCCTTCGGCGAGGCCTTCTTTGATATCAATGAGCACTACCTCGTCGGCAATCGACTGGGTCACTAATACATTTGCACATGTGGCGCCTACGTTGCCGGCACCTACTACGGTTACTTTTGACATAATTGTTCGTGTTTATTGAAGTTGTTTAATATTGTCAGGTTGGTTCTCTGCAAATTTAATGAATTTTTTCCGTAATCAATATCCAAGGACTGTTTTTTTGCTAATTTTGCACGCAGAGTTTCAAATTTAACATCATTCGATATGAAAAAGTTGATATATGCGATATTGGTAGCGGCGTCTTTGACGGCTGTGTGTTCTTGCGGCGGCGGCAGCAAAAATGCAATTGGATCGGAGGGCGATACGCTGACGCATGTTGCGGATCTGTTGACAATGGTGGATTATGGCGATTACATTGTTGCGGATGTCAGAAATCCTTGGGCTGACAGCACGGCGCTATTGGCGCGTTATGTGCTTGTGCCGCGAGATTATGACGGACCGATGCCGGAGGGAACGCAGGTGCGTGTTCCGTTGGAAAGGTCTGTTGTCTATAGCGGTGTCTATGGCGGTGCGATTGTTGAGCTTGGAGCGATTGATGCAATTACGGGTGTTGCCGACGGACAATATTTCAAACAGGCTTCGATTGCCGAACGGATAAAGTCGGGGAGGATAACGGATGTCGGCAATTCGCAGTCGCCATCAGTGGAAAGCATTGTTGATCAGGATCCGGGAGCTATAATCATGTCGCCCTATCAGAATATGGAGATGGGAGCTGTGGAAAAACTCGGGATTCCCATCGTGCAGTTTGTTGATTATATGGAGTCAGAGCCATTGGGCCGTGCGGAATGGATTAAACTGCTCGGTGTGCTTTACGGTCAAAAGGAAAAGAGTGATTCCATTTATAATGCGGTCACGGAAGAATATAATGAGAGAAAGGCGCGGGCAAAGACAGATGGACGGAATCCGGTCGTTCTGGCAGAGCAGCCGATGTCGGGCGGGGCATGGGATGTCGCGGCCGGCGGAAGCTATATGGCAAGACTGATCAAGGATGCGGGAGGCGCGTATCCTTGGGCGGACACCAAGGGTGCGGGTTCGCTGAAACTTGATGCCGCAGCCGTGCTTGACAAGGCTGCCGATGCGGATGTATGGATCATACGCAGCTATGGACCATTGAGTCTTGAATCTCTGGGCGCAAACAATCCGCTATCTTCGCATTTCAAAGCATTCAAGACCGGAAATGTATGGATCTGCGACACATCTGTCAGTCCATTGTTCGATGAATTTCCTTTTCATCCGGAGCGGTTGCTGAATGACTATATGCTGATGATTGCGCCGGGCGAAAGCTCTCCGGCTTTGACATATTTCGAAAGGGCGGAGTAGGAGCGGACGGTTAAATCGGTGTCGATTAACGAATGAAAAGCAGCTCACGGTATTTGGGGAGCGGCCACATTTCGTTGTCAACCATCAGCTCAAGCCGGTCGATGTGGTCACGAATGATGTCCATCGAGGGTACTACATTGTCGTGATAAGCCATCGCTTTTTCACGTTCGGATTCAATATGGTTGGCTTTGCGCCGCGCATCAACCATTTTTTCAACTTCGACCTTTATCGCGCGAGTGTGTTTTGCGATGTCTTCGATGGTCGAGGTTTCGGCCGAAGACATGTCGGCGGCTTTTTCTGCCGGGAACAGACTGCGGATCTTTGCAACGTTGTCAAGCAGTATGGTCTGGTAGCGTATCGCTACCGGAAGTATATGATTCAGCGCCAAATCGCCCAATACGCGAGCCTCAATCTGGACTTTTTTGGTGTACATCTCCCATTTGACCTCGTTGCGTGCGGCAAGTTCGACTTCTGTCATGACGCCGGTGTCATGGAACATCTCGATCGAGCTTTTACGGAGGTATGCGTCAAATATAGCCGGAACGGATGTCTCGCAGTCAAGCCCCCGGCGCGCGGCCTCGGCTTTCCAATCATCGGAATATCCGTTGCCATCGAAGTGGATCGGCTGGGAGAATGTGATAAGCGTGCGTATCTCTTCGAGCAGAGCATCGCGCAGAGTCTGTCCGGAAGTCAGTCGGGCGTCAATTTTTGCTTTGAACTCGATTAACTGCTGGGCAACGGCGGAATTCAGTGCAATCATTGCCGATGCGCAGTTGGCTGATGATCCGACAGCGCGGAATTCAAAGCGGTTGCCGGTGAACGCAAAAGGCGAAGTGCGGTTGCGGTCGGTGTTGTCAAGCATGATTTCCGGAATCTGAGACACGTTCAGTTGCAGGCCTTCTTTTGAAGAAAGGTCGGTCAGCTCCTCGTTTGAGGCATCGGCAATGCGCTGAAGAATCTTGGCTAATTGTGATCCCGTGAATATGGATATGATTGCCGGCGGGGCTTCGTTCGCGCCCAGTCGGTGTGCGTTCGTGGCTGAGGCTATGGAGGCTTTCAGCAAGCCGTTATGGCGGTAAACGGCAGCCATGACATTCACCACGAATGTGATGAATTGCAGATTGTCTTTTGCCGTTTTCCCGGGAGCGAAGAGCGATGTGCCGAGGTCGGTGCCGAGACTCCAGTTGTTGTGCTTGCCGGAGCCGTTTATGCCGGCAAACGGTTTTTCGTGCAGGAGTACGCGGAAATGGTGGCGGCGCGCAACTTCCGCCATTATTGACATCATCAGCAGATTATGGTCGTTTGCGAGATTGGTTTCTTCATAGATGGGCGCGAGCTCAAACTGGTTGGGGGCAACCTCGTTGTGGCGCGTTTTTGCCGGAATGCCCAGCTTGTGACACTCGATTTCGAGATCGAGCATGAATGCCTCTACGCGTGAAGGGATAGAGCCGAAATAGTGATCGTCAAGCTGTTGGTTTTTAGCTGATTCATGCCCCATCAGGGTGCGTCCAGTCAGCATAAGGTCGGGGCGTGCGGAGTAGAGCGATTCATCGACAAGGAAATATTCCTGTTCCCAACCCAGATAGGAACGCACGTGTTTCACTTCCGGATTGAACAGGCGTGCCACTGCTGTTGCGGCTTTGTCAACACTGTTGAGCGCACGCAGCAGAGGGGTCTTGTAGTCGAGGGAATCGCCTGTATATGAAATGAATATAGTGGGAATGCATAGCGTGTTGTCAAGGATGAAAGCCGGCGATGAGATGTCCCATGCCGAATATCCGCGAGCTTCGAATGTGTTGCGGATGCCTCCGTTGGGGAAGCTGGATGCATCCGGTTCTTGCTGCACCAGCAATTTACCATTGAAGTCCTCGACCACACCTCCTTTGCCATCGTGGTCAATGAAACTATCGTGTTTCTCGGCGGTTGTCTCTGTCAGCGGTTGAAACCAGTGGGTGTAGTGGCGCGCGCCATTGTCAATGGCCCAGCGTTTCATTCCTTCGGCCACACTGTCGGCCACATTTCGCGAGAGGGGTTCTTTATTGTCAATTGCGGCGGTCAGAGCCTTGAATGTTTCAGCCGGGAGATATTCAAACATTTTTTGCCGGTTGAAAACGTATTTGCCATAATATAGTTCGGGGCGTTCTTCCGGAATTTCAACAGGATCGGCTTTTCGGTTGAAAGCTTCATCGACAACTTTAAATCTGAGTGATGACATGGACGGTATTTATGTTGTTGGTTTGACTTAATTCAATATGGAAGGAAGTGTTTTAATGCGTTCTACGGACTGTAGAGTCGCTTCATGCGATGAGAATGCGGTCAGCCGGACATAGCCCTCGCCTGATGGCCCGAATCCAACGCCCGGAGTGACAACTATATGCAAGCGTTCGAGCAGAATGTTGAAGAAATCCCACGATGATAGGCCATCGGGCGTTTTGACCCAAATGTATGGGGCATTGATTCCGCCAAACACCTGCAATCCGGCTTCTGACAGGCCTTCGCGAAGTATGCGGGCGTTGGCCATGTAATAATTTATATTGGCTTTTAGCTGTCGGCGGCCTTCTGTTGTGTAAAGGGCTTCGGCGGCACGTTGGACAACATAGCTTGCACCGTTGAACTTCGTTGACTGGCGGCGAAGCCATAGCTTGCGGAGACTGACTTTTTTGCCCGCACTGTCAACTCCTTCCAGTTCTTCCGGAACAATGGTGTAGCCTAAACGCAATCCGGTAAACCCTGCGGTCTTAGAAAAACTGCGGAATTCTATGGCGCATTTCTTTGCTCCGGGGAGCTCATAGATGGAATGAGGAATATCCGGCGAAGTGATATAGGCTTCGTAGGCGGAATCAAAAAGGATCAGGCATCCGTTGTCAAGTGCGTAGTCGATCCATGCCTGAAGCTGGTTGCGAGTCAGTGCCGTGCCGGTCGGGTTGTTGGGATAGCATAGGTAGATGACATCCGGAGTCTCTGCCGGAAGTTGCGGTGCAAAGCCGTTTTCAGCCGTGCAGGGCATATATATTATCCGGTTCCACGAGCCGTTGGAGGTCGGTATTCCGGCGCGTCCGGCCATAGCGTTAGTATCGACATAGACCGGATAGACCGGGTCTGTCACCGCAACGCGGCAATCCGTGGAAAGAATGTCGCCGATATTGCCAAGGTCACTTTTCGCACCGTCGCTTATGAATATTTCATCCGCAGAAATGTCGATTCCGTGAGCATGATAGTCATGTTTGGCAATCGCTTCACGCAGGAATAGATGGCCTTGTTCCGGGCCGTAACCGTGGAATGTATCGGCGCTTGCCTGGTCGTCAGCCGCACGGTGCATCCCTTCGATGGCAGCCTTGCAGATGGGGAGTGTCACATCGCCGATGCCCATGCGGATTATCTCGGCTGTCGGGTTAGCCCGGCGGAAGTCAGACACTTTCTTTGCAATCTCCGAGAAGAGATAGGATGGAGGAATGAGCGTGAAATTGTCGTTGACTTTTATCATGGTTGTTGCTTTTTATGATTTTCTTCGGTAGCGGCCCTCAAATACCGTTTCGGCCGGACCGCTCATTATAATATGTCCGTCCGGATTCTTTGATATCCGCAGATCACCGCCCAGCAGGTGTACGGTGACCGGAGGCGAGACCAGTTCAAGGCGCATGGCGACTGCGGCTGATGCGCATGCGCCTGTGCCGCATGCCATAGTTTCTCCGGAACCGCGCTCCCATACGCGCATTGTGATTTCATTGTGGCAGTCGATGGAGATAAATTCTATGTTTGCGCGTTCGGGCCACATAGGATGACGTTCGAGTTCCGGCCCAACATTGTGCAGTGGAATATCAGCCGGATTGTCAACGATTATAACCCCATGTGGATTGCCCATAGACACCGCGGTCAGTTCAAACAGCCCTTGTGAAGTATTAATCTGTTGGTTGATTATTTCCGGAGTCTGAGCTATTGCCGGAATGTCTGCGGCCTCGAATATTGGAGCTCCCATATCGACATCGGCGATGGTAGGCAGATGTTCATCGCCGGCGTGAAGCCGGATTGTCTTGATTCCGCCGAGGGTTTCAATTGAAATGACGGTTGAATCGGTCAGCCCATAGTCATA
>CAYTLU010000136.1:0-6409 GCA_964438665.1 uncultured Bacteroides sp. | reverse complement strand
TCAACTGGATAATATTTATAAAGTGCTTTATCATATTACATTACAAATATAGTAATAAGTAAGGACAAAAGCAAATTTTGATTGCATTTTGTCAAGCGGGATTATATTCGACGGAGTAAAAAATATGAATTGCCTTTTATTCTGCGAGATAAAAATTCTGAGAATGAATCGGTTTTGCGCTCGGCTCGCAATGACAGCCTGCAACGCCCCGCACTGTCACTCCGAGGAGCGTTTGAAAAACGCGACGTGGGAGTCTCTATTCACACAGGACAGTGGAAATAGTCGTTCCCAACCAGATTCTTCGCTTCGTTACACTCCGCTCAGAATGACAGGACGGTGGGAATAATCGTCCCCAAAAGAGATTCTCACGTCGGCCTGCGGCCTCCTCAGAATGACACGGCGAAGGGAATAATCATCCACAACTAAATTCTCACGTCGCAACTACATTGTGCCTCAGAATGACAACCTGAGTGTGCAAAGCGATATTCTGGCGTATAGAAATAATAATAGGAGTGCCGTAAGGATAGGCACTCCGTTTACGTTTGTATGCAATATGGTACTAAATCAGTTTTGCCGATTTCATCCATGCAACCATGTCGCGTATGGTCTCCTCATACGGACGGGTCGAATAGCTGAGTTCCAGCATCGCCTTGCTGCTATCGAAATCGTTGTTGCGAATCAGATTCCACACCGAAAAAGTTGTCATCTTCGGACATTCTCCCTTCTTTGAGGCTCTACGCTCCACTATCCTTGCAATCCAATACGCGATCTTGCCCGGCATGAAGAAACGCACCTTCTTGCAGCCGCTCTCCTGTGCGACCAATCGGATAAACCGTCTGAATGACACCTCCTTGTTGCCGAGTATATAACATTCACCCTTGCGCCCTCGCTCTGCCGCAGCAATCGTTCCTGCTGCCAAATCGCGGACATCCGCCAGATTGAACGTTCCAGCAATCGCAGCCGACATCTTTCCGTTGATAATATCGGCGAGGGTTTGCGTAATATGTCCGACAGCAAAATCCTCGGGTCCCATGATTCCCGTCGGATGCACGACGCAGGCATTCAACCCCTCGAATGTGGCATCCAGTACGATCTGCGTCGCCAAAGCCTTAGATTGGCTGTAACAATCCCGCAATCCTATTGGCGAGAACTTGCCGACTTCGCGAATCGCCTGCCCTTTCGGCAATTCCGGAATACAACCCGAACTGCTGACATAGACGAGTTTTTCGAAATTTGGATGTTTTTGGCATTGGGTGATAATGTTTTTCGTGCCGCCGACATTTACATCCATCACTTTTTGGTTGTATTCCGGATTCACGGTAACGATGCTCGCGCAGTGGATTACAACTATGCTTTGTTCTGCCGGAACGTCGAAAAAACTGCCCAGCGACTCATAGTCGCACAAATCGCCTTTGCAAATTTCAGCCTTTTTCGGCAGATATGCGACTGCACGGTCGTTCGGCAGCACAAGCGCTCTCACCTGCTCGCCGCGTTCGACGAGTTGTCGGCATATCGTTCCTCCCAGAAATCCGGCAGCGCCGGTTACAAGATAAATCCTATTATTCATAAATTCTGGCATGTTTTGTTTTATGATGCGAAATTATTCCATTAAGACGGGATGTAAAAGTCCAAAACGTTTCGCATATTGTGCAATTTTTCTTTTTATTTTGTGTACAAGAGAAAAATTGTATACATTTATGGAAGTATTGACAAGCGGAGGTAATATGAAAAATTCGGAAAAACTATCGATAACAAGTATGGATATGCTTCAAATGAGCAATATCGACATCGATAAAACCGACTGGATTGAGCAGTTCGGGAATGATTTTATAATCGTACACAGTCCTGCGTTCTGTTTCAGACACAGACACCCGTATAGGTTAGGGCAGGTGATAGCTGTAGTCTGCGATGAGGGCAGCGCATCAGGCTCCGTCAATCTTCGTGAGTACCATTTGCAGCGTAACAGTATGCTGATAATCCTTGCCAACCACATCATCGAATCGCATGCAGTTAGCGAAGATTTCAACGGTACCTACATATTTATGTCACAGGAGTTTCTGTCGATGCTGAACATTGGCGACAGTTACAAATTCTACGAAAACATCGACCGCGAACCGTGTATCCGGCTGGATGACCGAATGGCGGAGGCTATACACTCCTATATAAATATGAGTCGGGCGATGATTAACATTTCCGACATGAATCCAAATACGGGTGAATCGTTGCATCTGCTTACACGGCTGTTTTTTCTGACTCTCGGCTGGTTCATACACCGCGACGCCGACGGCAAAGGCTCTTCTGCCCGACAGTCGAGCATTATAGACAGGTTCATTTCGCTTGTTAAATCCAACTACAAGGAGCATCGCGATGTGGAATACTACGCGAGACGGATGAATATGACCGCCAAATACATGTCTACACAGATAAAATGTGCCAGCGGGAAAACTGCGCTGCAATGGATTGAGGAGTATGTGATACTCGACGCCAGAACGCAACTCGCCTCCACAATGAACTCCATACAGCAGATATGCTACGACCTAAATTTTCCGACCCAGTCATTTTTCGGACGGTATTTCAAACGAGCGACGGGCATGTCGCCCACGGCATACCGCAACTCCGTACAACTGCACACCGCAAAAATGGGATAAGGTCTGTTCCTGCGCGATTGTCGCCTAATACGGTTATATACTTCGACACCACCAAAACCTTCCGATTCTAATACCGCGTCTGGTCGAGAATGTATTGTCCAGCTCCGTTTGTGTCGCCAGCCAGCGAAACAATAAAACGACCGCTCTGGCAAGGGAGAACGGTCGTTGTTCGGGCGGACGATGCACTTATCTTACTTGTCGCAAAGATTCTTCATCGCGTCTGTGTGATAGTGTGTCTCAACTGCCAAATGTAGATAATGTAGATATCATCAAACATAGACTAATTGCAGCTACCACTGTGAGGACTGTGAGTATGATAGCTACTACGTTTGCCATCTTGGCTTTGCTGATTTCAACTGCATGAAGTTGCTGTTGTGCCGGATCGAGTGCCAGAAGAGCATTCTTCCTGATGCGGGTCTCTAATCGCGCTATGTATGCCGATACTAATCCTGCGGTTGCCATTATACCGCATAACCATATATACAAAGGGTTTATCAGAGTTGGAGTACTCACATATCCGCGGTCTGCGTGGTAGACTGGCAAATTTGGGTAAACATGTGGAAATTGCAAGAAGGCAATGATGACTATTATCAACGATATTGCCGCAACGACGCACAATATTGTCGTTTGGCAGTTGCGCTTGATATATATGCCGACCGCAGCCGCACCGTATAACAGGGCGGCGATATAGGCGCATGTGCTCACCGATTTCATCCCATTCAAGATGTCGAACGATGCCTCATCTTTTATGTGCGATGCTTTCAGTGCAGGAAATTTCGCAAGGAGATCTTCCAACGACGTGTTGCTTATCGATAACGCCGCATAGAAAGCCACTATGCAGGCTACACCAAGAACTGCCATTGCAATCGTTCGATGTGCCTGCCACATGGTAGATTGATTGTTTTGCATACCTTTATATTATTATAATTTATATATGCGGTAAAGGTAAGCAATAAATCCCCCCCCCCTCCAAATTTGGCGGCGAAAAAGTGCGTATTTAGGCCAATATTGCGTTCCCAACTCACTTTTTCATAGGAAAAGAGAGTGCCACGCCTCGTTACACTCGGCTCGCAATGACAGCCTGCAACGCCCCGCCATGTCACTCCGAGGAGCGTTTGAAAAACGCGACGTGGGAGAAAACAAATATCGACCACAGAACGACGGCTTACGCCGGTATATAATTCGGACCCTCCCCTAACTCCCCTCCTCGGAGGGGACTTGGGTCGCTTCGCTCCGGGGTGGGAGTTGAAAGGTTATCGGGCATACCGAATATCGCTTTGAACGCCCTGTTTGTCATTCTGAGGAGCAACGCAGTTGCGACGTGAGAATCTCAGCGCTTGGGAGTATTTTCGCAAGAGATTGCCACGCCGCGCTTCGCTTGGCTCGCAATGACAGCCTGCAACGCCCCACTATGTCACTCCGAGGAGCGTGCTTGCACGCGACGTGGGAGTCTCAACACAGACGGTGGAAATAATCGATCCCCAACCGGATTCTTCGCTTCACGTTGTTACGCTCAGAATGACACGTCGTCGGGAATGAGATTCTCACGTCGCGGTTTACAACCGCTCCTCAGAATGACATAACAGTGGAAATAGCGTCCCAAGCCCCACCACTTTTTCGTCATCAGTACCCGCCGAGTTGTGCAATCTTGCGCTCGGTTTTGGCCTCGGCTCTTGCCTTGGCACGTTGGGTGGCGAATTTAAAGCCTATCCCCGTGCGCAACAGGCCTCTTGCACCCCAACCGATCTCGCCGTACCAAAAGAAATTTCTGCCGGCCGATATGCCGAACCCGGTTATATCTGTTACCAAGTGATGTGTGTTATGTATATCTGTCTTGTTGCGTGAGTAATGTCCTATGCCTATACCTATGCCGATCTCCGAATATATCTTTACCGTGCGCGACAGCCATGCGAACCGCATTCGTGCAGTAAACGCCCACGAATCGAATTTATATCGTGCCTGTTCGACAAGACTGCGTTCGCTCGCTCCGAAATAGGCGATTGCTGCACCGGCGTGTACCATGCGGTTGATGTGATACATATACCCGAGGCTGAATGCTTCAGTACAGCGCCACGAACCCATGCTTGGACGCCGCACGTCGTAGCCCATACGGTCGTACAAGTACCATATATTGCGATACTCGTTGCCCGGATCGGCATTCGGCGATGTACGCATGCCGATCGATTCTCCGCCGCCGGTAGTCGCCAATACGCCGAATCCTATATAGAATTCGTGCTGTTGCGGGTATGGAGGTTTTACTCCCAATGCTCTGTACTGCCTATCAGTCATCGTTGTCGCAGACGCAATGTCGCGATGTTCTTCGTATAGGTCGGGCTGCTGTGCCATTACCGCGCAACAACAAAACGATAACGCAAGTGCTATTGACCATATCTTCATAATGCAGTTTTTTAATATTATAATTCCGTCGGCTTTTCAAAGTTCAATCTTACTTTATACGTCGCTGTGCGACCGGTGTCAAGCTCGAACGAGATCGTCAGTGTGAGATTTAGAATACCGGTGGGGAGTACGGATGAATTAAGATATATGGACTGTTGGATCAGTTTCATCTCGTCTTCTTGCAGCTCTGCCAACGGTTTCGTTACCTCAGCAAGCTCGTTCCCCGTATAGTTGTTGCAAATATAAGGGTAGTATGTACTATATGTAATAGTAAACAAGTCGTTCAGCAGTGTCCCCGCCGGACGTCTCAGACCCCAATCGGAGTCGCTTGTGATTGAAATCTTCTTGACAACTTCGAAGCAGGCGGACGGATGATCTCCGTAATCTATACTACTAAATGAAAATCCGTCAGGCTTAATGTCTCCGAACTTTTCGCATAACGAATAATATTGTTCGGCCAACGAGGGATTATCGGCGAAAACAAAATCATAGGCATTTACATAAGTATCGCGACCCGAAGATTTTGGGTGAAAAAACAGCGAAAAGACATCTTGCTCATAGGTTACATCAATTTGATCGGGATTGAAGTACTTATAACACTTTATATATCCAGTGCGCAATCCATACCTCACAGGCTCGCAAGATGTGAGTATCAGGAGGCAACACATTATGTACATCATTTTATATGTTTTCATATCTTTTTAGTTTATTATTAATACTCTGAACCACCAAGTGTAATTAAATGTATTTGACTCCGTTTCTCCTTCATCTAACACCACTCCTCTACGGGAATTTCGGTTTCGGAGCCGAGCATATCGTAAACAGGTATCTTCTGGGCGGACGGTGGTTGGTAGTCGCGCGTACATGAGGCAAGAGCCAGCACGGCGAACAAAACAGCATAACGTCGTTTCATAATAAAAGGTTTTAAGTAATTAAAACTGCCGCTCGAAGGAGTTGTCATCCGGGTTATTACGGTGGAGCATTGGTGTAAATATACACAGTTGCATCCCCTGTACGGTTGGCCTATCATCACAAAGGTAATTATTTTTTCTATCTATGCAAATTTTTTCCGCCATAAATATCGATTGTACCAATGTTGTCCTAAATAAAATTGAGAAAAAAAGAAAAAGGGAAGTAGAAACTAAGGCAAAAAAGCTTACCTTAGTAGTGAGGACCAACTCACCTACTTCCCATGGCAAATTTAACGCTTTTCGCTCAAATAATCTCACAGTTCCCCAAAGAAAGGATCAAAAAAATCATCAGGGGACATGGAACAGACAAGTACTGCAAAGGCTACAATACATGGAGCCAGTTCGTCAGTATGACGTTCAGCCAGTTCTCGGGCTGCGATTCGGTCAGAGATG
>CAYTLU010000135.1:0-6187 GCA_964438665.1 uncultured Bacteroides sp. | reverse complement strand
GAGCCGGTGGGATATGTGATCACTTCCGTGTTGTAGGCGGTGAAGGCTTGCGACAGTTCGTTTTCCTCGCGCTTCTGGAGCAGGAACAGATACAGCGACTCTTTCACTTTCTGCTGGCGTTCGACCGAGAGAAGGTCTTTGGCCTGGGTCGGATTGGCCGCGATCCGGGCCGTGGCGCGATCCTTGCTGCTCTGGATGTTTCGGATGGCGGTGTTTAGGGCCACCATCTGGTTGTCGATGGACTGGATGATGCCTGTGCGCATGCCCGACAGTTGCGAGTCAAGCCCTTCGACAATGGGGTTGCTCTCGGAGCTGTTGGCGGCATATTGGTTGCGCTGCATCATCACCGTGTTGTATTCGGCGATCTGACCCTCGATGACTGCGTTGCCGATTCCAGAGTTGGCCGGCAGCACCTGGCCGCTGTTTGCCGCATTCGTGATGAAGTTGCGGATGTAGCGCGTGATCTGCAGCTGGTTGTTCAGGTCGAGGAGCTGCGAGTTGGCCTGCTGGTTTTCCGTCATGTATATGCTTGCCGCCTGTTCCACGTCGGGGATCTGGTGCTCGCTCTTGTATGTCGATATGTCCCGGTCAACGTTGCCCAGCTCCTTCTCGATGACTCCGAGACGCTCGTTGATGAATTCCGATGTGCTGACCGACACTTGGTTCTTCGCCTTGATCCAGTTCTCGTTATAGACCGTGACAACCATGTTGAGCAGATCCTCCGCACGCTGGACCGACCGGTCGGTGGCCGTGAGCTGGATCGTGTTTCCCTTGTCGTTCTTCACCGTGACCCCGAGTTCAGCGCTGAACGTCCCGACAATGCTGCCCATAGGCGATTTTGTCACATATATATTATATGGTGTTCCGTTTTTAAAGTATGGGGTCCGGGTTACGACAATCGCCCCGAGGCCTGATTCGATTGTGTCGCCGAATGTGACGCGGCCGTCATCGGGCAGCGCAATCTCTTTCTCACCGCTTCTCAGGTCGCGGATACTCACCTTTCCGTCCGGGGTCACCTCCACTTCGGCCGTTGCGCTCTCCTCCTCGTGCATTGAGGGGAATGAGACGGTCAGGGGGAGCGTCGTGCCGTAGAGGATATCCTTGTGGAAACGTCCGTCGATCTGGTATGTCATGTCGAGACCGAGACGCTTCACCACGCTTTCCATGATGTCGGGCGACTTCAGCTTGTTGACCTCGTCGTCGATGTTGTTGTTCATCTGGATAAGCCCCATGTCGGAGAATGCGCTCAGGTCGGATGTAGAGCTTTTTCCGTTCGAGTCAGATTTTATGAGTATCTCCGCCGACCGGGTGTATAGCGACGGCGTGCGGAGCAGGTAGGCTGCTGCCAGCCCCACGCATACGATGACGGACAGGAGCAGCCACGGCCAGTGTCCGAGAGTCAGGAACAATACATCCGAGAGCTTGACCTGGTTTGCCTGCGGTCTTCTTGCTGTCTGGTTCTTTGCTTCCATATTGCCGGTCTGTTTATTTGAAGATCAATACTCCGATGGTTGTCAGCAGGGATGCCACCGACATCCAGAATGTGGGCGTCAGTATGGTGTTGGCATTGTTTGTGGCCTGCCGCTTCTTCATGTTGTTGGGTTCGACATAGACAATGTCGTTCTGCTGCAGATGGTAGGCCGGCGATGACATCAGAGCCTGCGTGTCGGTCAGATTCACACGGTAGGCCCTGTTGCGTCCGTCCTCTTCACGCACCACCAGCACGTTTTCTCTCATGCCGGTGATGTTCAGGTCGCCGGCCTTGCTGATCGCCTGGATGATGTTGAGGTCATCCCTGTCGATGGCATATTCCCCGGGGTTGGAGACATCGCCCAGTACGGATATCGTGGCGTTCAGGAACTCTACGGTGACAATCGGGTCCTTAAGCATGTTGGACCTGACCAGTTCTTCCTTTATCTTTTCGGCGACCTCGGCACGCTGCAATCCGCCGACATGGATCTCGCCGATGACCGGGAATTGGATATTCCCGTCGGGGTCAACCGTGTAGGCGGATGTCTGGCCGTTGTTTGAAGAAGTTGAAGATATGGCCGATGATTGGCCGATCCTGTGCTGCGCAACCGCGAGATTGAATATCTCCGCCAGGGCCGGATCTTTGGAATTTACGATTATCGAGAGTTTGTCGTCCGGCTGCACGGTGATGCGCTTCTGCTCTCTGACGGCTTGCACGGCTTCATCGCTGAATCCCTGCATGTAGGGTATGTCCTTGGTCGTTGAGCATGACGATCCCATCATGCCTAAGACGATAGACAGATATATAAAATGTTTTTTCATGTAATGTGTGGTTTAACGGATCGGATTATTTGTTGGTCCGATTTTATCGTTTTTTCTGAATTTAAATGCAAAAAGTGGATTTTTCAGGGTAGGGACCCCTATCGAGTCGTCACTAAATCAAGGCACATCCGGACGGATGCGGACACTGGTTTGCTATATTTCTTTGACTCCCGCACGAGTGTGTATCGTGCAGATTTTTAGATGTTTATACGCGACGATTCTAAAGATGCGAATCGTTGTGGCGGACATAAAATAATAAGAGAAATCCTATTATTTTCACCCTATCAGGACATACCTCTCTCTCAAAGAGTGGTATTTTGGATGCAAAGTTATGAAATTTTCCTGATATGATTGTATATTTTTTATTAAAAACACGTCTCCGAGTCCGCGAATTCATGCATTGAAAAACAGATGCTCCCCATCATTCTATCTAGTTATGAATATTTTAAGCTGACAATCAGCAACTTTTACGATTGGCAATTTTTATACCTCTCTTTGTGAGAGAAGTATTTTGGATTAGAGCAGTCTCCGCGTGGAGATGAGATTAATTCATAAATGAACGACAATAAATTCCGGCCTGAGTGCCGAATTATGGAGCATATCGCTTATAACTGTTTGAATATACGGATGATATATATTCTGGCGGGAGTCAAAGATTTGTGTTTGCCCGCCTAATAAATGCCAAACAATAAAGATACAGTATCAAATTATGCGCATTAAGTGTAATCTATCCTGCATGGCTGTTGCCATGCTGTTGGTGACTTCCTGTACCACCCCCCAAAACATCACTTATTTCCCGGAACTGAACACCGGATCAATAGTGCAGGCTGAAAGGGTTATTGATATCAAGGTGAAGCCCGAAGACAAACTCTCTATTGTGGTCAGCACGCAAGACCCGGCTCTTTCCTCGCTATTCAACCTTGTCACCGTCCAGAATCGCTTGAGTTCATCCTCGAATTCGTCCGGATCATCTTCCTCTTCTTCCGGCGGCGGGCAGGTGTCGTATTATACGGTGGATTCCTCCGGAAACATAAGTTTTCCGGTGCTTGGCAAAATCCACATTGCGGGAATGTCTCGGGAGGATGTTGCTGAATATATTACAGAGCAGCTGGTCAGCAGAAATCTGGTGAAAGATCCGATTGTGACTGTTGACTTTCTAAACACCGGGATTTCAATCTTAGGCGAGGTTGCAAGCCCCGGGAGATATGAATTCAACAAGGATCATATGACGATAATTGATGCTATTGCAATGGCGGGTGATCTGACAATAAACGGTGAACGCGAAAATATACTTGTGATGCGTCGCATTGGTGAAGGCAAGCAGGAAGCCTACCGAGTAAATCTGCTTGATGCGCAGGGACTTGCCTCATCTCCGGTGTTCTACTTGCAACAGGATGACGTGATATATGTCGAGCCCAACGATAAAAAGAAGCGCGAAACTACCCCCAACGGCAACACACCCTATACGCCTGCATTCTGGATTTCAATGGGTTCTGTCGGCATTACAATTGCGACCCTTATAATCACGCTTACGAAATAAAAACAAAGATCATACCATAAGAAACATAAAGAATCAATCTGTCATGGCAGAATTAATCAGTGACCAAGATATTTCTACAAATGCACCGGCACAAAAGAGTCGGAAACCGCAGTCTAATCAGTCAATCCCTGTGTCAGATATAATTTTCCTCACGTTAAGGAAATGGCCTTGGATATTATTGTCCTTGTTGATATTTATTGGCGGGGCTCTGATTTATATTCTTCGCACGCCAACGGTATATACCCGCGCAGCGGAGATTATGATTAAAGACACTTCAAAAGGGAAGTCGGCCGGAGTTGAAGATTTTTCAGATTATGGATTGGTCTCGCCAAGCACTGATGTTGAGAATGAGATTACCAATCTGAAATCGTCTGATCTTATGGAACAAGTGGTCAAGCGGTTGAACCTTGATATTAATTATTTCAGCGCCGGCCGGTTTCACAATACAGTTGCATATGGGGCAGACCTCCCCATAACCGTGAAATTCTCTGATTTTCCGGAAAACGGATCAGCGCAATTCGATATAGATGTCGCTGCCGGCGGAAAAGTGAATATCTCATCTTTATCTATCAGGAATGAGGCGGTTGACGGAAATTTCGCCGGACGTATCGGCGACTCGATATCAACGCCTATGGGCAAGATAGTTATAGAACCGACACCATCGTTTGTGCCTCAATCTACCGTGTCTTTTACCGTTGAGAAAATGCCTATGGTGTCGGCTCTGGCATCATATTCATCGCGATTGGGCGTTTCGAAAAATTCTGACAATGCGAATGTGATACGTTTGACCCTGTCAGATCAGTCAATAGAGAGAGCGGATGCTGTGTTGACAACGCTTATTGATGTCTATAAGGAATCATGGATCAAGGACAAGAATGAAATAGCGGTTTCTACATCCCAGTTTATTACTGACCGTCTGGGCGTTATTGAGGATGAGCTGGGGAATGTCGATGATGACATTTCTTCGTTCAAGTCAGAGCATCTCATTCCCGATGTTGATGCTGCATCCTCAATGTATATGAGCCAGGATCAGCAGTATCAAACAGAAATACTCAAGATAAACAATCAGTTGCAGTTGGCACAGTTTGTGCGGTCATATCTGACGTCCGGCGGTTCGCATAACATAATGCTTCCGGCAAACTCGGATTTGGTTGGCGACATTGCCGAACAGGTAAGTCAATATAATGACAAGATATTAAATAGAAATGCATTGGCCGCAAAGTCATCAGAAACGAATCCATTGGTTAAAAACTTGGATGAAGAGTTATCGTCAATGCGCAATGCTATGATTGCAACGGTGAATAATCACATTACCGCGTTGAATACTCAGCTACAGTCACTGCAATCCACACAGGCCGATACACGCTCAAAGATAGCCACATCTCCATCTCAGGCCAAATATCTTCTCTCTGTTGAGCGGCAGCAGAAAGTCAAGGAATCGCTATATCTGTTTCTGTTGCAGAAACGCGAAGAAAATGAACTGACCCAAGCTTTCTCGGCCTATAATACCAGAATCTTAAGCCGACCGGGTTATGCCGGAGTTCCGCCGACCCCTGCCAAGGCAAGAATTATCCTTATTGCAGGATTGTTGGGGCTGGCATTGCCTTTTGTCGTGATTTTCGTTAAAGAAACGAGCAATACGCGCTTACGCGGCCGAAAAGATATTGAAAACCTTGGCCTTCCTTTCCTTGGGGAAATCCCGCAGGATGACACGTTGGTTGACCGGCGACCAAGGAGCAAGAATAAACGTAACGTCCACATTGTGGTAAAAGAGGGTAAGCGAGATATAATCAATGAAGCATTCCGCGTCATCCGTACGAATGTAGATTTTATGCGGATTAAGACTCCCGGAGCCAATGTGATATCAATCACATCCTTCAATCCCGGATCTGGGAAATCGTTCATATCAGTCAACCTTGCCAGAACCATGGCGCTAAAGCAAAAAAAAGCGCTTGTCATAGACGGCGACATGCGCCGCGAATCAACGTCGGCTTATGTGGACTCTCCGGAAACCGGGTTGGCCAATTATCTCTCTAACACCGATCAGGATCCATATAAATATATCGTTGCAGTCGATCCTAATCTTGATATATTTCCTGTCGGAATAATGCCTCCGAATCCAACCGAACTCCTCGAATCTTCGCGTTTTGGAGAACTGATTGAGAAACTGCGACCTAATTACGACTACATCTTCATTGACTGTCCGCCTATTGAGATTGTTGCCGATACTCAGATTATAGACCGGTATGTTGACCGCACCATCTTCGTCATACGCGCAGGCCTTCTTGAGCGCGTCATGCTTCCGGAACTTGAGCGCATCTACGAAGACAGGAGATACCACAACATGGCTCTCAT
>CAYTLU010000134.1:0-15372 GCA_964438665.1 uncultured Bacteroides sp. | reverse complement strand
GTTGTTTCCGGATTTATTCCATTTGGAAATCTTGTGAGCTGGAATGGCGAGCCGTATGACTTTATGGCGCATTTCGACTGGTCAGTTGCTACAATTAGCTTGATCATTGCTATTGTGGGTATTCTTGTTGCTGCAAAGATGTATATGAAAGAGAATCCGCTTCCTGCCAAGATGCGTCAGGCGATGCCCGCCCTATGGCGTTGGGCTCACCATCGTTTCTATTGGGACGAACTCTACTATTTCATCACCCATAAGATTATCTTCAATGGTTTCTGCCGCCCGATCGCATGGTTTGACCGCCATATCATTGACGGAACAATGGATGCGTTCGCAGCCGTCACGCAGAAAGCGTCCTATGCCATCCGCGGTTTTCAGAGCGGAAATATTCAGATGTATGTCTGGATCTATCTGCTGGGTGCAATGTTGCTTGGAGGTGTAACGGCTCTGATATTGATACTTTGATGGCAATGGAAAATTTAACATATGCTAATTGAAAAAATAGTAATTATGCTTTCCAATATATTGATTTATTTTGTAGTGATTCCGGTCCTGATGTTGGCCGGGGTTGCTCTATGCCGCAATGTCAAGCAGATCCGTGCGGTTGCTGTCGTCGGGTCGCTTGCGCTGACAGTCCTGTCGGTTTATCTGTTGGTCGATTATCTGGCGATACGTGCGGCGACAAGAATTCCCAAAATTGCAATGATCAAACTAATTGTCGCAACAGACCAGTCGAAATGCGCCATAAAGTCATACGGCTCGCCATTCCAGCTCACAAGATTTCCAAATGGAATAAATCCGGAAACAACAGAGATTGCGGCAAGAATAACCAAAGGCAGTGTCATTGTCCACGGTTGATCGTGGGGAGCATGATGGCCTGCAGCCACCTTATGTTCCTTCCACCAGAAGATCAGGAAGTAAAGACGGAACATATAGAATGCCGTCAGACCGGCAACCAGTGACATCCATACATAAACCACAGTACTGTTTCCAAGACAAGAACTCAAAATCTCATCCTTAGAGAAGAATCCGGAGAATGGAATAATACCCGCAATAGCCAGACAGCCGATAAGGAATGTGATGTGAGTCACAGGCATATACTTGCGCAATCCGTACATGGCAGTATAATCGTTAGAGCCAATGGCATGGATTAACGCACCGGCACCAAGGAACAATAGGCCCTTGAACATTGCATGCGTAAACAGATGGAACATTGAAGCCATATAGCCTAACCCATGATGTCCGGCCTCACCGGTTGTAGCTACACCGAGCGACACCATCATAAATGCGATCTGCGAAATTGTCGAGAAAGCAAGCACACGTTTGATATCAATCTGCGTACATGCTACAATTGCAGCATACAGAGCTGTTACGGCTCCGACCCAAGTGACAATCTCCAGCGCGACCCCTCCATGATCAGCATTGATAATGAACAATGGGAACAAGCGGGCAACCAGATAAACGCCGGCTACAACCATTGTTGCAGCATGGATGAGTGCCGAAACCGGTGTCGGGCCTTCCATAGCATCCGGCAGCCAAATATGAAGCGGCATCATTGCCGACTTACCCATACCGCCGATGAAAATCAACACCAATGCCCATGTCATAAGCGAGCAGCCCATGAAGCCTGCTGCAGCTTTGCTCTGGAAGATGTTGAAAATACCGGTAGCCGTATCAGAGCTGACCGCAAACACGTTCTCACCCGCAACAGCGACTGAAGTCATATCGGTGAAATCGAAGAAACCGGTGTAGTAGGACAATACCAGAATGCCTATCAGGAAGCCGAGGTCAGCGAAACGAGTGACAATAAATGCCTTTTTCGATGCCGATACAGCAGACGGCTTAGTGTAGTAGAACCCGATAAGCAGATAGGACGATGCACCCACAAGTTCCCAGAAGATATACATCTGGAAGATGTTTGTTGCAACAACCAGCCCGAGCATCGAGAAACTGAAGAGCGACAGGAATGCATAGAACCGTTGGAAACCTGTCTCATACACTCCGTGATGGTCACGCATATATCCGTTGCTATAGAGATGCACCATGAATGAAATCGTGGTGATCACCACAAGCATCATCGCAGAGATAGGATCAAGCAGGAATCCAAGCTTAATGGTCAGATTTCCGTAGAAATGCAGCCACTCTTGATTGAATACGAGGTATTGCAAACGCTGGCCTGCCTCGGAAATGAACTCGGGATTGCCAGAGAAGAAATATGTAAAAGCAGTGTAATACGCCAGACATAGGGTAACACCCATGCCGGCAGTGCCAAGAATACCGGCCCACTTATGTTTAATATATTTCCCGAAAACACCCAGGAAAAGAAACATAAACAGAGGTACTGCAAGAATCAATACGGGAATTGTAGCTTCCATAACACCTTAATGTTTCATTTTGGTTAATTCTGCCGCATTGACGTTTTTTGCGACACGGAACACATTGATAATTATGGCGATGGCCAATGCTGTCTCCGCAGCAGCAATAGCGATGGCAAACAGCGTGAAAAACATGCCTTCCATCTGGCCGGGAAACAGATAACGGTTGAACACCACGAAATTGATATCGACCGCATTGAGCATAAGTTCAAGAGAGATCAACATCGCAATCATATTTTTTCGGGTGATAAAACCATAGACACCGCAACTGAACATAATCAGCGACGGTATGAGATAATAGATCATTGTCAATTCCATAATTCCTATTAACGTTTACGAGCGACAACGACGCCACCTATTATACATGCCAATAACAAAACGCTGATTGCTTCGAATGGGAGAAGGTATTCACTCATCAGAGCCTGTCCGATTTTATTCATGACCGGATTCTCCATTTCTGGCAATGCAACCATAGCCTGACCGCAACGGTAGAGCAAAGCGAAGCCAGTCACCGCTAAAGTGAGAATGGCAGCCACCAAGCCAAGGACACGCTGTTTCGATACGAGAGGCTCACTATTATTTCCCGGATGGGATGTGAGCAGAATCGAGAACACAAACAGCACAACTATACCTCCTGCATACACCGCAATCTGAACCGCACCCAAGAATTCATAGTCTAGCTTGAAATACAGAGCCGCAGTAGCAAAAAGTGTGAACAGCAAGAATGTGGCTGAACGCAAAATCTTACGTGTCGTTACAGTCAGTACCGAGAAGATGACAATCGACAATGCGATTATCAGATACATAATGATACTTCCTATAGATTCCATATATATGATTAGTTATTATTTTCCTTGTTTCCGTCAGCTACCGCAGAAGTTTTACTGTCAGTAGCATTCTTAGCAGCAGGATTTGCAGCAGCCTTTACCTCACCGGCAGCAGCCTCCGCAGCTTTTTTTGCAGCCATTGCAGCTGCAATCTTTGCTTCTTTCTCTGCCTGCATTTTGGCTATCTGCTCAGGCGTTGGAGCCGGCTCTTCCTTTTCCGGGAGATAATTAAGTTTCTTGACAAGTTTATCGCGCGTGAACACTGCCTGCTCGAAATCATTCTTGAATTCCAAAGCGTTCTGCGGACAAGAAGTCACGCACAACTGGCAGAACGTACAACTGCCAAGGTCATACTGATATTTGTCAAGTTTACGTTTTTTCTTGCCATCCCATGTGTCAACCATTTTTGTTGTAAGCGTAATGGTCCCATTCGGACAATTGCGCTCACATATTCCGCAGCCAATACATTTGTGATTTCCGTCCGCGTCATACTTCAGATTAAGAATGGCGCGAAAACGTTCCGGCACATGTACCGTCTCGCGGTCTTCGGGATATTTTTCCGTAATCTTAGGGGTGATGAATTCCTTTCCGGTAACTTGCATACCCTTCACAAGACTTGCAATGCCGGCACCTAAGGATGAAAAATAATCTTTTACACTACCCATAAATAATATTATATAGTTTGATTTCTTATTATATTTATCTGACTTGACCGCCGAGTATATCAAGCAACTCTGTTGTGATGCTTTGCTGACGGAGTTTGTTATATTCCAGGCGCAACTGTTCGAGAAGTTTCTTAGCGTTATCGTTCGCGCTCTGCATAGCCATTACACGTGCGGCCTGCTCAGAGGCACGGTTCTCAGTGAAAACATCCTGCATCACCGACATAACGAACATCGGAAGGACCGTGCGGAAGATCGTATTGGCATCCGGCTCGAATATATACGGCCGGCATTGCTCTTTAACGCCACTCTCGGAAAAAGTCTCCTGCACCACAGGTAGAAGCTGTTCCAAAACCGGACGTTGGCGGCTGACACTCTTAAAACTCATATAGAGAAGATCAACCTTATCACACTTATGTTCCAGAAAATCATCCTGCAAACGGCCGACAAACATCTTGGCTTCGGCTCCTGTTGTCTTCGAATCTATGCCCTCGACACGCGCAACGGAAACATACGGATCACTAAACTTGCTCACAGCCTTGGCCATTTTCGCGCCAATCGGAAAAATCGTGATTTTCACCTCTTCACCGAATTGCTCGCGATATTCCCTGATGCTGTTCAAAAGGAGCTTATAGAGATTGACATTATAAGCGCCACACAGACCATCGTCCGACCCGAAAACAACAATTGAGACACACTTGACATCTCTGGATTCCAACAATGGAGAAGAGAATTCAGCATCCGCACTCAAAAGGTTTCCTATAATATTCTCCACCTGACTGCGAAATGGCAAAAGACGTTTCAATGATTGTTCGGCCTTATGCATCTTGGCCGAAGATATCATCTTCATTGCACCGGTGATCTTCTCTGAAGAAGCTACCGATCCGATTCGTCCTTTAAGCTCTCTTAATGTTGCCATCGCTAGATTGTTTATTGTTTATATTTACCGGCAATATCGTTGGCTGCGGCTGTCAGTTTTTCAACAACGTCATCAGTCAGCTGCCCCGACTTGATTACATCCAGAACCTCTTTCTGATATTTTGCGCGAAGCAACTGAAGGAACAAATCCTCAAACTCTGCGACTTTGTCAAGCGGAACATATTCAAGCAAACCTTTAGTTCCACAGAAAATAATGGCAACTTCTTCTTCCACGGCCATAGGACGATACTGCGGCTGAATCAGCAGACGTTCGTTTTTGCGTCCCTTATCTATCACGCGTGCCGTCACCGGATCTATATCGCCACCGAATTTGGTAAACGATTCCAATTCACGGAACTGGGCCTGATCAATCTTAAGCGTGCCGGCAACTTTCTTCATTGATTTGATCTGAGCATTACCACCTACACGCGACACGGAGATTCCGACATTGATAGCCGGACGGATGCCACGGTTGAACAACGCCGTTTCAAGGAATATCTGACCGTCTGTAATTGAAATAACGTTGGTCGGAATATATGCCGACACGTCTCCGGCCTGAGTCTCGATAATTGGCAACGCAGTCAACGACCCGCCACCTTTCACGATCGGTTTCAACGGTTCGGGAAGGTCATTCATTTTAGAGGCTACCTCCTGATTGTCGATAATCTTGGCGGCACGCTCCAAAAGACGCGAATGGAGATAGAAGATATCACCCGGATACGCTTCACGTCCCGATGGACGTTTTAGAATCAGTGAGATTTCACGATATGCAACGGCCTGTTTTGACAAATCATCATAAATAATCAACGCATCACGGCCGGTATCACGGAAATATTCTCCAATTGCCACACCGGCAAACGGTGCATAATAACGCATAGATGCCGAATCTGATGCAGTGGCCGTTACAACAACCGTATAATCCAAAGCTCCATGCTTACGAAGAGTATCAACAGTTGCAGCAACAGAAGATGCTTTTTGTCCGATAGCCACATAGATACAATATACCGGTTTGCCATCTTCATAATTCTGACGCTGATTGATTATTGTGTCTATGGCAATAGCCGTCTTTCCAATCTGACGGTCGCCAATAATCAACTCGCGCTGACCGCGGCCGATGGGCACCATTGAATCGACAGCCTTAATACCAGTCTGAAGCGGCTGCTTGACGGGCTGACGGAATATAACCCCCGGAGCCTTTCGTTCCAATGGCAAGCGCATGAGACTGCCCTCAATCGGACCACGACCGTCAATCGGTTCGCCCAGAACATTAATAACTCGTCCCAGCAAACCTTCACCAACAGGGATAGAGGCTATTTCACCGGTACGCTTGACCGACATGTTTTCGGTCACTTTATCGACATTGTTCAGCAAAATGACACCGACATTGCTCTCTTCCAAGTTAAGAGCAACACCCTTGACCCCATTTTCAAACTCTACGAGTTCGTTGGCACAAACATTGTCAAGACCATAAACGTGAGCAACACCGTCGCCAACCTCAAGCACAGTGCCTGTTTCCTCAAACGACACTTTTGAATTGACGTTCTCCAGTTGCTGCTTTAATATTTCAGAAATCTCGCTGGGATTAATCATCAGAGCTATTTAGTTATAAGATTTAAGCGTAATTGTTTTAATTCGTTGCTGATAGATGCGTCGATACGCTCATTCCCGACGCTGACCGTGAACCCACCGATCAGATCCGGATTGACAGATGCCGAAAGTTCCATTTTACCACCGTTCAGATGGCGGGAGATCAATGACAACAGACGTTTTTCCATATCTGAAGCCAACGGCGCTGCACTGACAACCCTGACATCATATATTCCGTTTTCGCTACGGAACAGCTTGATATAGGCATCGGCGATCCCTCGTGCCATATCCAGACGGCGGTTCTTTGCAAGCAGTTTTAGGAAATCACAGAATACCGTGTCGCTGTCAGAAGCACCGGCCGCAGTCATCAGTAATGCCTGCTTGTCCGAATCCGCGATATACGGATTCGTCAGGACTCTATGAAAAGTCGGTTCTGAAGCAAAAGAAGACTCGGCAGACTTCATCATTTGATATAATCTGCCTGCCACAGACTTCTCGCAAGCCACCAGAAACAGAGCCTTTGCATAACGAGCCGGAATCAAACCTTCATTCATTGCAACACGACTTTAATTCTGTTTTTCCATTTCATTCAGAAGAGAGTCAACAAGTTTCGTCTGAGCTTTCTCGTCCGACAACTGATTGCGCACCACTTTTTGGGCGATATCAAGAGCAAACGCGCTGACCTCATTGCGGAACTGCAACTCAGCTTCTTTTCTTTCCTGCTGGATTGCAACCTTAGCTGCATCCATCACTTTCTGAGCTTCAACCTGAGCTGCCGCTTTTGCCTCATCGATTATCTGTGTTTTCATGCGATCGGCCTCGCGAAGCATATCAGCCTGCTGGGCACGAGCCTGAGCAAGATACTTGTCAGACTCCTCCCGGGCATGCTCCAGCTGCTCTTTGGCATTTTGCGCGTACTCCACACCCTTATCGATGAGATCTGCCCGAGCTTCGATGCCCTTGACAATCATAGGCCAACCCTTCTTGTAGAGAATGACAAGAAGAATGGCAACTGCCACGAACATCCAGAAAATCAAGCCGAAATCAGGCGTGAATAATTCCATATCTTACAATTGACAAGATTAGAGGAACAATGAAAGTACACAAACAATAACTGCAAACAGAGCCACACCTTCAATAAGAGCGGCAATCACAATCATGTTACTACGGATATCACCGGCCGATTCAGGCTGGCGAGCGATGGCTTCCATAGCGGAAGCACCGATCTTACCGATACCAATGCCTGCGCCAATTGCGGCAATTGCAGCACCAAGACAAGCTCCCAAACCGATAACACCAGCGTTTTCAATCGCTGCTAAAATTGTTGCTAACATAATGTTTTAATTTATTAGAGGATTATGATTAATAACTTTAATTTTCGATATTTTTATATTGCAGATTTTATATTAGACGTTTCTTCTTCCAGATGTTCATGCTCATGTCCGCGCTCCTGCCCAAATGATATAAACAGCGTTGACAGCATTGTGAAGACATAAGCCTGAATAAAGCTGACAAGCACATCTATCAACAGCATGAAGAGCGAGAACAAGACAGAAACAATCGTTGTTGCACCGGTAACCACCGGCCCCATTGCTGCGAAAATAAATATAAGCAGAGTCAACACAATGACAATCATGTGACCGCCCAACATATTGGCAAAAAGACGAACCGTCAGAGCCGCCGGCTTTGTAAACACACCAAACAGTTCGATCAGCGGCATAATAGGAATCGGAAATTTCAACCATAGCGGCACATCAGGCCAGAATATTTCTTTCCAATAATGCTTCGTGCCAAATAGATTCGTTGCAAGGAATGTGAATATTGACAAAACCAATGTTACGGCTATATTGCCGGTGACATTTGCTCCGCCCGGGAATATTACAATCAGGCCAAGCAGATTCAGATAAAGAATCAGGAAGAACACCGTCAGCAAGAACGGAGCGAATTTCATGGCTCTGTCTCCAAGCGTAGGCCGGATAACACCTTTATATATAAACTCTATTAGAGCCTCAAGCGCACCTTTAATGCCTCGCGGAGCCTTATACCCACGAGTCCGATGCCATTTGGCAACAGCAAATGCGGTCCATGCAACCAGCACGCATGCAATCAACAGAGCGCATACATTTTTAGTTATCGAAATATCCAATGGCTTATACTCCGACCCATCAGAAAGTATCTGCACCACTTTGCCCTTATATTCGCTTCCTTCCGGAGCAATCTTAAAGACAGCATCTCCGTCATGATACTCTTTGCCATGTTCAACTTTTGATGACAAAAAACAATGCAGACCATCCTTTCCTATCAAAATAACAGGCAATGGAATACGCTTATGATGGTTAAACGGAATTTCCCATCCATAAGCATCGCCGAGATGTTCAAAAATGATTTCCTTAGGATTCAGCTTGCCGGACTCGGCAGACTCCGTTTTCACAGAATCAGCTACACTAGCCTCTGAAGCCTGAACCGCAAACGGAACAAGCGCCGAGACCATAAGCATTGCCAATATAAGGAACTTTTTCATATTCATCAACTTAATATATACACACAGACACAATGTTATTATCAACATCGACCATGCCTCCGGAAACATCAATTGATTCCTCGCGTCCCTCATCGGTTGAATAAACGATATTACCGGGCGTCAAGGTTGAAATCAAGGAAGCATGATTCTTCAGGACCGTGAATGAACCCATTGTCCCCGGCAGAGTCACGGAAGTCACTTCGCCTTCAAAAAGAATATCCTCTGTTGAAATTATTTTCAGTGTCATGCAATCAGTCGGATTTAAGCGTCAATCAATTATGCCTTAACTTCAGCAAGCATCTTTTTGCCTTTTTCGATAGCCTCATCAATCGTACCCACATTAAGGAAGGCCTGTTCGGGATATTCGTCCATTTCTCCGCTAAGAATCATCTTGAAGCCACGGATAGTTTCCGAAAGAGGTACCATCACACCGGGCAGACCGGTAAACTGTTCCGCCACGTTAAACGGCTGTGAGAGGAAACGCTGGGCGCGGCGCGCACGCGAAACAACAAGTTTATCTTCATCAGAAAGCTCATCAACGCCAAGAATCGCTATAATATCCTGCAATTCATTATATTTCTGAAGAAGCTGCTTAACAGCCTGAGCTGTGTTGTAGTGTTCCTCACCTATGATATTCGGATCGAGTATTCGCGATGTTGATTCTAGCGGATCAACAGCCGGATAGATGCCCAATTCGGCAATTTTACGGCTGAGCACCGTAGTTGCATCAAGGAAACTGAACGTTGTTGCGGGAGCAGGGTCTGTCAAGTCATCGGCAGGCACATAAATTGCCTGAACCGAAGTGATTGAACCATTCTTTGTGGAAGTGATACGTTCCTGAAGCATACCCATTTCAGATGCAAGCGTAGGCTGATAGCCCACAGCAGAAGGCATACGCCCGAGAAGAGCGGAAACCTCACTACCCGCCTGAGTGAAACGGAAGATATTGTCAATAAAGAGCAGAATCTCCTTGCCTCCGCCATCCTGATCGCGGAATTGCTCTGCGACAGTCAAACCTGATAGGGCAACACGCAGACGCGCACCCGGGGGTTCATTCATCTGTCCGAAAACAAGGGTTGCCTGCGAATCCTTGACCTTATCCATATCGACATCAGCCAGATTCCACTCCCCTTTTTCCATACCTTTCTCAAACTTCTCGCCATATTTCATGACGCCGCTCTCAATCATCTCACGAAGGAGGTCGTTACCCTCACGAGTACGCTCACCCACACCGGTAAACACTGAGAACCCGTTATGGCCTTTGGCGATATTGTTTATAAGTTCCATGATCAGCACGGTTTTGCCTACTCCGGCACCACCGAACAGACCGATCTTTCCACCTTTACTATACGGTTCAAGAAGATCAATCACCTTAATGCCCGTATATAGAATCTCAGTGCCGATTGTCAACTCATCAAAAGCCGGAGCCGGCTGATGAATCGGACGAAGATTCCTGCGGTCAAGTTCCGGAAGACTATCGATAGCCTCACCAATGACATTCAGCAATCGCCCTTTTACCTGCGAACCGGTCGGCACCGCAATAGAGCGTCCGAGATTATCCACACGCATACCTCGCTGGAGACCATCAGTGCTTTCCATGGCTACACAGCGAACTGTATCTTCACCGATATGCTGTTCCACCTCAAGAATCAGCATCGATCCATCGGCGCGCTCTACTTTAAGGGCTGTATAGATCGAGGGCAACTCATTGCCTTCTCCCTCAAAAGAGACATCGACTACCGGCCCTATCACCTGAGCTATTTTTCCAAATTTATCACTCATGACTTAGAGATTTTTTTCAATATTAGAAGTGGATTCCATATACGATGACAAGAACCATCAGGACGAGGTTAACCAAGTTTATTGGAAGCAAATATTTCCATTCAAGCGACAGCATCTGATCAATTCGCAAACGAGGGAATGTCCATTTGAACCAGATGATGATAAACGAAATAGCGATTGCTTTTCCTACAAACCACACAAAGGATGGAATATATTCCATAACAGCATTGAACCCATCCCATCCTGAGATATGCAACGGCATCCATCCGCCGAAGAACAACAATGTCGCAACTCCGGAAACGATAAACAGATTCAAATATTCGGCGAGGTAGAAGAACCCGAAATGAATACCGGAATATTCCGTATGATATCCGGCCGTCAGCTCACTTTCAGCTTCAGGAAGGTCAAACGGACCACGGTTGGTTTCTGCCGTACCGGCTATCAAATAAATAATAAATGCTATTATTGCAGGCAGATGTCCTGAGAATATAAACCACATGCTATCCTGCTTCTCCACAATATCCACAACATTAAGCGTGCCGGCGAAAGCACACATCGTCAGGACAGACAGCCCGATTGACAATTCATAGCTGACCATCTGGGCGCCGGAACGGAGAGCTCCGATCAAAGTAAACTTATTATTGGATGACCATCCGGCAAGCAGAATGCCAAGCACTCCGATTGACGACACGGCAATCAAGAAGAAGATACCGATGTTAAAATTGATAATCTGCATTCCCTTTCCCCAAGGAAGTACGGCAAAAGAGAGCATAGATGCCAAAATCACGAGGTAGGGAGCTAAAGCAAACAGGAATTTGTCACCATTTTTAAGTGTTATAAGCTCTTTTATCAAAATCTTGAACATATCTGCAAAGCTCTGAAGCAATCCCCAAGGGCCTACGCGATTCGGGCCGATACGACACTGGAACGCCGCACAGACTTTGCGTTCGAAATAGATGTAGAACAATGCCAATAACGAGTAGAGCAACAGAAGCACAACGCCAATCAGCACGCACTCCGTGACCACAGTGAGCCATCCGGGCATAACAGACCGGAGCAAATTATCAATCCATGTGGTCAGATCTGAGAACTCAAACATATATTTTACTATTATATTACTGTGTTTATTCTTTCTGTATAATTATCGGTCCATATCAGGAATAATATAGTCCATTGATCCTCCAATCGTGATAAGGTCTGCAATCTTGCTTCCTCGCGCGATATGATCAACAACGGCTGCCGCAGGCAAGCATGGAGACACAATCTTAAGACGGTAGGGCTGAGTGTTGCCGTCGCTTTCCAGATAAATGCCGAATGTGCCGCGACACCCCTCAACCGTACGGAACCAGTGTCCTGCCGGAAGTTTTATAATCTTAGGCACTTTCACGCAGAATTCGCCTTCGGGAATATTATCAATAAGTTGTTCGATAATCTTTGCGCTCTGCACCATCTCATCCATACGTACTTTGAAACGCGCCATAGCGTCACCTTCAGTACGTACGACTTGCTCGAAATCCAGTTCCGAATAGAGACTGTAAGGATCTGTCTTGCGCACATCGCATGCCCAACCGGAGGCGCGTCCGCACGGCCCGGTCACAGACCAGTTGATCGCATCGTCATGTGTCAGCACTCCGATGCCCTCCATACGGTTCTTTGCAATCACATTGCCAGTGAAAATCTTGTTATATTCTTTGATATTCTTCGGAAGTACAGCAAGAAGAGCTTTCACATCCTGAACAAAATCAGGGGCAAGATCCTGCATAACGCCACCAATACATTCATAATTGAATGTCATGCGCGCACCACAGGTCTTATCCATTATATCAAGAATCTGCTCCCGGACACGAAGTGTGTAGAACAACATTGTCGTTGCACCGAGATCCATACAGAATGTCCCGATAAACAAGCAGTGAGAAGCAATACGAGAAAGCTCATCCATCAACACACGTATCACTTGGGCACGTCGGGAAATCTCAATTCCGGCGGCCTGCTCGATTGTCATACATAGACAGTGATGATATGGATGTGCAGAGAAGTAATCCAGACGATCCATGAAATGAAGCGTCTGCGGATAAGTCAGTTTCTCGCATATTTTTTCGATGCCGCGATGGATATAGCCCATATAGACATCAATTTTCTTGATTGTTTCACCATCAACTGCCGTACGGAAACGAAGTACGCCATGCGTAGCCGGATGCTGCGGGCCTATGTTGACTACAAAATCGTCAGGTTCAAACACCCGGACTTCCTTTGCTTCAACCTCTCCGTTGTCATTCTCAACATAAGTTGTGGTGAAATCTGTCTGCCGCTCGTTTTCCGTAGATACAGGATTGTTTTCAGGCGATTCGTCGTAGTCCTTGCGCAATGGATATCCTTTCCAGTCTATGTTAAGGAACAGGCGGCGCATATCGGGATTGCCAATAAACACAATGCCGAAGAAATCATAGACCTCACGTTCGAGGATAGTAGCGATCTTCCAAAGATCGGCAACACTGTGAAGCATCGGTTTCTCGCGGTCATCTGTCGTAACCTTGACTGATATATGACTATTGCTGCGTGTCGATGTCAGATAGTAGATACAACCGAACTTATCTTTCCAGTCCATTCCAACAATTGTCACAAGAAAATCGAAAGAAAGCTCTTCGTTCTCTTTCAATTCTTTAGCCAACTGATGCCATTTGGAGTCGGCGATTTCCACTTCGAGGATTTTCCCTTCTGTAAATGAGGCTTCGGGGAAAAGCTTAGCAATGGTATCTTTTAAGTTTGCCATGTATGTATGATAACTTTAGATATACACTTATTAATCTTCAACTCCATCAACAGGATGGTCTTTAAGGAATTGTTCCTGCTTCTCCTGACGGTTCACGCCTCCGAAGAAGCGTTCAACCTTAATTTTGCGCGAAAGCTGCATGATTGCATAAATCATCGCTTCCGGACGCGGAGGACATCCCGGCAGATACACGTCAACAGGGATTATCTTGTCAACACCCATAACTACATGATAGGACTTTTTGAAAGGTCCGCCGGAAACGGCGCATGCACCGCAAGCAATAACATATTTCGGTTCAGCAAGCTGATCATAAAGGCGGCGAACAACGGGAGCCATACGGTTGACTATCGTGCCTGCAACCATCATAAAGTCAGCCTGACGAGGCGATGAGCGAGCCACTTCCCAACCGAAACGTGCCATGTCATAGCGTGCCGCTCCCAGCGACACGAACTCAATGCCGCAGCAACTTGTTGCGAACGTAAGAGGCCACAATGAGTTTGAACGTCCCCAGTTAATCAACTTGTCAAGCGAACCGACAACGACATTCGCGCCGGATTCCTTTAATTCTGAGACCAGACTCTCAATATATTCATTGTCCTTCCATGCCTCATACGGCATGCTTTTCGTTGTTACTTCCATTCAAGCGCTCCTTTCCGCCAGGCATAAACGAGACCCAGCACCAATATAGAAAAAAAGAAAGCGATCGAAATAAGGCCGGCCGACCCTAATTCTCTCACCTTAACAGCCCAAGGGAAAAGGAATACACATTCCACATCGAACATCAAAAACAAAATTGCAAACAGATAGTAACCCACCTTAAACTGCGCCATACTTTCACCGCGCGTAGGGATACCACATTCATACGGTTCACCCTTCTGGGCATTAAATGACTTAGGGGAAATCAACCCTGCGATCCACAACGCCAAAGCCACCAGACCGATACCGGTCAATGCAGCTGTCACGGCCAACGTTGAAGATAGAATCGTTAATGAAATCATATTATAAAACAAATATACTTACAACGTATCCACTGCACCGCCGCAAACATTATCATACCACACGATTAGCCTTCAGCCGACATCTCATGGCGCGGTGTGCTTCCAACGGCAACAGTTATTTACGGTGCAAATATAATCAAATTTATTTTAAAATTCCCCCTTATGACAGATATAAATCTTTTATAACCGTAAAAAAGTTTTCAAAATATCATTGTGTATGTCTGAATAAGTCTTAATGCTATTCCGATAGATTTGGTGTCAGAAAACCTGACACTCTATATAAGGCCGCAGATTCATCCACAACCACAAAATCCACCTTTAATTCATCGAGCAAGCGCGCAGACAGCGCAAATGATTCTATCTTCTCCGCCCCGGCAAGCACAGTGGATGGCAACTCCGACAGAGAATAGCCGGAGTCATCAATGGAAAGACGCAACGGTCCGTATGACAGATTCACCGACGTCCCGCCCAACTTCAAGTCTTCGACAAACAGCCAGGCGGTCATATCATCCGGAGAAAGCGATATTTTATACGTTGGCCGATAATCTACAATCTGAGTCTCATCAGAAAGATTTTCAACAATCGTCGTGCCATCTGCAAATATACAATACGGATATGCCGTCACAGCGTAACGCCCATCAACCGTATATCTTGCATATATACCGTCATTCCCATTCGGATCGAGAGCATTGACATGGGTATATACGATAATAACATCCGTGATTGCCACGCCTTCCGTCACAGGATCGCTTGACACAAGGACATCCTCACGTATGATACGTTGCTTCTCATGCCGGTTATCGGTGTATGTCATATCCACATCCGTGAAAGTCAGAATCATCGGCTCCTCCATATCCGGTAAATGAAGATTCGTTATCGTGACGTTAGCCTTACGCTTATCATCATCAAAAACGATATAATAGCCGACATCATCA
>CAYTLU010000133.1:0-1801 GCA_964438665.1 uncultured Bacteroides sp. | reverse complement strand
TTGTCTCCGGCATCTAAGTATATGACAAGAATTTGAAAAAGCGGCTTATCAACGTCCTTTTGCGGGTACGCCGCTACCAATCCACCGCCACAAACACACGGCAGAGACATACGTCCTGCTGCGCGGCAAAATGTTCGTGGTATTTTACGATGACCTCGGTGGACAGGTTGAACGCTTCCTACTCGACCCGACGCAAGGCAACCATGGTGTTCAGATACCCAAAGGCCAGTGGCATACCGTCGAAGTCATCGAACCCTCAGCCATCCTCGAAGTCAAGGATGGCCCATATGCACCCCTCGAGCCCGAAGACATGATGGATTGATGCATGGCCGGATATTGCTTTGTAAAGCAAGAAAGAGTGGGCGTGAGTTTGATTTATCAAGTTCACGCCCACTCTTTCTCGCTTTGCACAAAAGCATTTTGCCCATCTTAATATTTCGATATTTGCCAATAAGACAACGGATGAAATTCCACTTGGGAATCCACATTTATGCCAAAACTCGACAAAGCAGATTCTGCCTTAAGTTTGTCTGTATCACTAAAGTAGCTTATATTCCAATGGATTCGGTCCGGTGCATTGTTGCATTCGATAATTCGTCGGATATAGGGCATGTCTATCTGATTGAACGAAAACCCAAAAACATATATGGTTTCAATGCCATATAGGTCCATAAAATATGCGTCATTGTCTCGCAATATCTTTTCAACCGGTTTTCGCGACTCTTCATAGTACTCTTGGGTGCCTTCTGCTATTCCCTCATATTCTGGCAATTGGCTGCGATAGGTCTTCCAGGCGCAGTCTCGTTTAAAATATCGTTTCCCTTTTTTGTTGTACCTGGGCTTATTATATCGCTTCGAACTCCACCATTCATCAAATGCTTCATCATCACCGCCGTGGCCTACGACTATCGAATCTCTTCCCGAACGTCGATTGCCATGAATATATTTGATGCGGGAACAATCTATGCCATATTGGCTTTCAATGAAATCAGTATAATTAAACGTCAGAAAACGTGCATTATAGTCGATGCATAACTTCTTACTATCGTAAGACTTCGGTGCTTTAAGCGACTTCACCCACTTATAGAACGCAGCCTTAAGGTCTGAAACCAGCTCAAATGCCTTATCGCGAGCCCAATCTCCAGCCAGAAGAATATCTGCAATTTGCCAATCATCTGGATCCTTATGGTAGTCGGGAAGAAACGATTCTGCAAAATTTATGAAGTAATCGCGATCAACATAAGCCAGGCCATTCTCGAAATCCGACCATAATGCATCGTAGCGGCATATTGTCGAATAGACGCCAAACAATTCTGGATTATTTCGCTTCAGCCAATCTCGAAAGCACCCATAACTGCTCGCCACATCATGGTGAAGGTCGAATCCATTGCCTACAATATATAATACATTGTCCGTCACGACATCCGGTTCCCAAGAGTTTTTACAATGATTCTTGCAACTTATCCGCAATTAGATCGAGCCGGTTAACTTGTTATTTCTCAATTTGTCATTTTTTAGGGGTATCGCTCCTGAATTTAGCCCGCTCTTTTCGTCCCAGATCTATCATCCGACTGATTTTAACGTGAGCTCCACGAAAAAGATAAACGATTGAAAATTTGGTAATTAACTACAAAAGCATTAAAAAGTATTCAAAAAGCCTCGCGCCCTGCGGAGCCTGTTACCGCGAATTGTAAGCGATGCCGGCAGCCGGCCGAGTTCACAGGTTTCAGAACAGCGAACCGTTGGCCGCATCGCGGACCTCAGAATAGCGAACCGCCGGCTGCACCACGGGCCTCAGAAT
>CAYTLU010000132.1:0-2800 GCA_964438665.1 uncultured Bacteroides sp. | reverse complement strand
CCGAGGTCGCCGACCGCATCGAAGAGGCCAACCGCACGAACGGCACCCGCACGGTGTTGATTTCGGGCCCCTCGTCGAGCGGCAAAACCACTTCGGCGAAACGGTTGGCCATCCAGTTGGGCGTGCTGGGGCTGCATCCGGAGCTGATTTCGTTAGACGACTACTTCGTCGACCGCGAACAGACGCCGAAAGACGAAAACGGCGATTACGACTACGAAGCGCTCGAAGCCATCGACCTGCCGCTGTTCAACGACCATCTGCAACGGCTGATGCGCGGCGAAAGCGTCGACATTCCGCGCTACGACTTCATCACGGGCCGGCGCACGTGGCACAAGGCCCCGCTGCAATTGGACGAACGTTCGATTCTGATTATCGAAGGCATCCACGGCCTCAACCCGCGGCTGACGCCGGGCATTCCGGATGAACAGAAGTTCAAGATTTACATTTCGTGCTTCACATCGGTGGCGATGGACAACCTGTCGCGCATCTCGACTACGGACAACCGGCTGCTGCGCCGGCTGACCCGCGACAACATGCAGCGCGGATCCGATGCGCTGAACACGCTTACGCGGTGGCCGTCGGTGCGCCGCGGCGAAGAACGCCATATCTTCCCCTATCAGGAGAATGCCGATGTGATGTTCAACTCGTCGCTGCTGTACGAGATCGCCGTACTGCGGCCCCATGCCGAAAAGCTGCTGCGCGAGGTGCCGAACACCGTGCCGGAATACGACGAGGCGCGCCGGTTATTGAAGTTCCTGGACAACTTCAGTCCGATCACGCCCGAGACCATCCCGCCGACCTCGCTCCTGCGCGAGTTCATCGGCGGCAGCGCGTTTTATTGAGCGTAAGATCGTAGTAAAAAACAGAAACATCCCGGGATCAGTATGACAATACACGACAATAGAAAGCAGACATTCACTTGTGTAGAAATTTGTGCAGGAGCAGGAGGCCAAGCCCTTGGATTGGAGCTCGCGGGATTCTCTCACCTTGCGTTGGTTGAGATAGAAAAACAGTACTGTTCCACTCTGCTTCTTAATAGGCCTAATTGGAATGTTATTAACTGCGATGTCAAGGACTTTGATGGAAAAAAGTATAAGGGAATAGACCTATTTGCTGGTGGCGTGCCTTGTCCGCCATTCTCTAAAGGGGGAAAACAATTAGGGAAAGATGACGAACGAGATTTGTTCCCTGATGCTCTTCGGCTTATTGCCGTCATCCGCCCGAAGGCAATTCTTCTTGAAAATGTCCGTGGTATTTTTGATGACATCTTTAGAAATTATCGTGATTATATTCAAACAACAATAGAATCTTATGGATACAATGTCTATTGGGAATTACTAAACGCGTCAGATTTTGGTGTTCCGCAATTGCGGCCGAGAGCTGTACTTGTTGGTATACAGAATGATCTGGATACCGGTTTTATGTTCCCTAAACCAAACGGAAAAGAATCAACTGTTGGTGATGTGTTGTATGACCTAATGATCGAAAAAGGGTGGAAGAATGCCAAGGCGTGGAGAAATTCTGCGCAGTCTATTGCTCCGACCATTGTAGGCGGCTCTAAAAAACACGGTGGAGCAGACTTGGGTCCGACGCGTGCACGAAAAGCATGGGCCTCTCTTGGAGTCGACGGCTTGGGAATTGCAGATGAAGCACCGGAAAAGGGATTTGAAGGCGTTCCTCGCCTTACAAATAAAATGGTAGCGCGGATTCAAGGCTTTCCGTCTTCTTGGTCGTTTTTTGGTAGAAAAACAGCTGTTTATAGACAGATAGGGAACGCCTTTCCACCGCCTGTCGCTGAAGCCGTCGGGCAACAGATTATCGCTTGTCTAACCAATAATACACAGAACGATGACCCAAAACTCATTGATTAACGATGCACGGAAAAGATACCACGAACGTTTGGTATCAAGTAGAGTTTTTACCATAGACGAAAATGGAGTGGCCAGCAATGCCGATAAGAGCAACGCATCCTCGAAAAGAATTGCAAAGAATTTAGCAGAGCTCATTGGAGCCTCTGTCGGGGAGAAGATGAAAGGTCAAACGCTGGGAATGGAATTCGAGAGAATTACCGCTGAATTTGTTGCAGAAACTTTCTTTCTACTAAATCACATCCGTCCGGCATCATGGCATGTTCTTCGGGAATCGCAACAGGGTATGTTTCTCGGTTTATCAAGTTTCGAACAGTATTCACATCTTGAAGAGCTTGACAAATGTATAGAAGAATCCCCTAAGCTCGCAACCATCCTTGGCAACGATTATTTTGTCAAACCAGATATCATAGTTTATCGCGATACTCTCGAAGATTCCGAGATAAACTCGGCAGGAGACATTGTTGATGAAGAAATCTCTCTTCTTACAGCTCTACGTGCTCGTAACGGTGGCAAGTACATCCTGCACGCGGACATATCCGCAAAATGGACTATGCGTTCTGATCGGAGCCAAAACACGAGAACTGAAGCACTAAATCTTATTCGGAATAGAAAAGGGCATCTTCCTCACATCGTTTGCGTTACGGCGGAGCCACAGCCAAGTCGGCTCGCATCTATTGCTCTCGGTACAGGCGACATAGATTGTATATACCACGCGTTTTTATATGAATTGAAATCGGCTCTGGAAAAAAACGTTCGAGAGGAAGGGAAAGACGAGGATGCGTTGGAACTCCTCAATATAATGATAGAAGGGAAAAGAATCAAAGACATATCTGATCTACCTCTTGATTTAGCCGTTTAAATAATATCGATTAAATAGCATTATCACCTTATGTTCGACAATTTTACTCAACGACACGTAGGTGTCAGCC
>CAYTLU010000131.1:0-3054 GCA_964438665.1 uncultured Bacteroides sp. | reverse complement strand
CAGGAACAAAGCCGCACAGCCGACCAAAAAGCCTATGCATATCAGCGCTTTCGGGGCTGTCGCTCCAAACATGATCAGGAATCTCTTTCCGCCCTCGACATGCGAGAATCGTAGAAAATGCCGTAATTGCTCCGGACTCGGCAACCAATAATCGAAGTAATACCTCCAGTCCAGATTAAACCGACACAGTCCATAGAAAAGGAAATGTGTAATCACATGCACAAATCCGACGCCTGCTCCTGCCAGCCCGCTGTGAAACAGCACGCCGAAAAAATACGTCAATCCCACATAGAATAGAACATTCGGCAACACTATAAACAAATGGTATGCGCTCACTCTAAGAGCCGAATCGACTAACAACCATGGAAATGAGCGGTCGGTCAGCCCGCCATTGCAATCAATAATGACATAACCGTACACGCATATAAAGCTTACAATAGCAGAGAGAGCCAAAGCAACTGTGGAAATCGCAGAAATCCGTCCCAAAAGATAGGTAGACAATTTGACGCTCCTTGCCTTTTCAATTTCATAAAAGCTGTTACCGTAGTCGCTGTTGAGCGTCAAAACCGCAAGCGTTATAGAAAATATTGGTAATGGGTAGAGCAAAATCTTAGAACAAATAAGGTTGTCAACGTATTGCACGTAGAACCATTCGTTCGTCCCTTGAGAATTGCCCAACATGTCAGGCAAAACAATGAAGCAGAAAATGAACGCCACCAGCCAAAATGTCACCGAACGAAACAGACTTTTAAGGGTGTTACGGTAAGTTGCAATAAACATGATTTATTCTTCTCAACCGTTGTTTTGCCAAGAAGGATCCCAATTTGCACTTGTCACGGCGACGATAATGGTAAACCCGTCCTTCAACCTCTCAGGCATCTCTATGTCGTCCTTATCTAAGCTGTAAGCAATCTCCAGCTGCTTTTCGTCTTCTTCCTTAGGCGGATAGTTTGCCATCATCGGATCGCGCATCTTACCAGCCCCTATAGATTCAAACAATGCACTGTCCAGATTCTTGATGAAGTAAATCTCACCCTTACTGTCGAGTACAATATAGTGGAAGTACATAGTCATTGGCAATTCGCCCTCGTTGGTGAATCGAAGAGGCACGCTCAGCGTAGGATACTTTTCGAAACCCGTACTCGGAACATCGCCGCTTGGACGCGCAAGCAAATGCGCCGAAAACACCTTAATTACCTTTCCGGGAACCCATTGAATCTTCATCTTTGACGCAACACATTCTCCGGTAAACTCCTGCACTTCAAGTGTATAGGTGAATTTATCAAACATAAACTCCGGCCAAAACATAAAGTAATTCTGCCATCCGGCGGCAAAGCCCTCAAAGGTTTTTGTTTCCTCTCCAATTACAGCGCCGTTTTCGTCAAGATATGTACCGCGAATAGTCACATTGTAATTCTTTTGGGTTTTGTTTTCCACGTTGAGCAAAACAACGCCGGTGTCTAAATAGTTATATTTACGTTCTTTAACCGAAAATCCGTCGGCAGAGGTTGGGTTTTGAGGCGGTTGCATGGATTGCGAAGACTCCTCAGAACCCTCAGACTCATTAAAATCCTCAGACGCTTCCGGCGAGCTTGGTGTAATCGGAATAAAAGCCTCTGAATTGTAGTCGCTGATATCGGGCAGCGGTGCAGATTCTTCCGAGCAGGAGGATAAACATAGTGTTAATAAAAGCGAAATGACAATAGTAAATAATAAGTTGCGTTTCATTTTATAATTTTCCTTTCTTAGGCGCTCCAAGAAGCATCCCATTCCGCGCCCGTTAATACAATAAGAATGTTAAAGACGCTCAATCTCTCAGGGAATTCAACGTCGTCACAAGCAAGCTCGATCGCTATTTCCTCTTCTATCTGAGGCGGATAGACTGCAATGCACGGATTGCGCCCGCGTGATTCATTAAGCTCGGCATTCACATTGTTGATGAAGTAAATCTCATCATTACTGTCAAATACAATATAGTGGAAGTATACTCTCATAGGCAGTTCGCCCTCGTTGGTGTATAGAAGACTCGTATACATCGGCGGTACTCTGCCCGGAATATCGCCCGCACGTGTGTACGAGCGAAGCATCTCAGTTGTCTTTCCGGGATTCCATTGAATTTTCAGCTTTGACGCGACACATTCTCCGGTAAATTCCTGAAATTCCATTGTATAGGTGAATTTATCAAACATAATGTCCGGCCAAAACATGAAATAGTTCTGCCATCCGGCGGCAAAGCCTTCAAATGTTTTTGTTTCTTCTTTGATTGCATTGCCGTCTTCGTCAAGATATGTGCCGTGGATAGTCACGTTGTAGTTCTTTTGGGTTTTGTTTTCCACATTGAGCAAAACAACGCCGGTATCCAAATAGGTATATTTACTTTCCTTCACCGAAAATCCGTCGGCAGGATCTATATCCGAAGTGTCCGATGCGGCCGGAATGGAGGCTTCCGCACTGTAGTCGCTGATATCCGACAGCGGCGCAGTCTCCCCCGAACAGGCGCACAGCGTTAACAAAAGCGAAATAACTATAAGAAACAGTAAATTGCGTTTCATGTTCACAGTTCCTTTCGGTTTCATATTCAGCAATTATATCTGCGATTTCTGACTATACGTTTCAGCAGGTATACTTGCGGATCGACATCCAATATCAGAGTATAGCCGCGTTCTTCCGCTTTAGCAAATATCCAATTGACAACGTATGTCGGATCATTGCCCGCCACATCAATGAAGAAATCGGCAACCTCTGAAAATACCCAAACATACCCCGAACGCTTTGTAGTATCGTTGTTTGGATTATTTTGCGAAGGAGCTTGCGGCTTGGTATCTTCTGGCTGATTTGGCTCGACAGGCGAAGTAGAAGCCTCGTACTCGCTTTCGTCGATAGATTCCTCGACAGGCGGCGTTGACGTAATCTCCGGCTCGACCGGGGCGGAATGCTCCGCCCTGACAATCGGGTCGGTTAGGAAGCAGAGTGCAACCGTCGTGAACAATAGAGCCACAATCAGCATAGCCGCAAATTTCGGCTTTTGGTATGAGAGTGCAAACTCCAACCGCT
>CAYTLU010000130.1:0-5157 GCA_964438665.1 uncultured Bacteroides sp. | reverse complement strand
TGGTCGAGCTTCGGATTGCGCAGCCAGCCCTCGGCCCAAGTTACGTCATCGTCAAAGTCGTTAATCAATCCCAACTCCTTGTCCGACTTTCCCTCAGCGTCGCTGTCGCAATAGACTAAACAGCTCCTTATTGGCATATCGTACCCCGCACCGTCAGCAATGGGTATCATTCGCCGGAAATCCGAACCGTAGAAATCATCGTCATCGAATTTCAAAACCGCATCGTCCGTATCGCTCCAGAATCTGAGCTTGCCTTCAATCTCGATGAAATCGTCCTGCGGATTGCGCGGCATCTGCATCATGTAGCGGAACATCTCGGCCGTGCGGGCGTACATCCGATTGGTCATATCCAGCAGATAACCGTTCAGCTGCTCCATACGCGCAACCTCTGCCGCCGAGCAGTGCAGCTCGAACATCTTGTTGAGCAGATAGGAACGGTCATCGGCCAGTTCGCGCACCTGCCATTTCACTTCGTCGCCTCCGTGTTCCACCTTGAACTCGTATTTGAGCGGGTCACCGGCCGCGTTGAGCAATTTGAACTCCGTTTCGCGCAGCAGTTTGCGATACGCTTCCAATCTGTACTGTTCGGACAGTGAGTCGTACTCCGCCACACGTTTTACAAAATCCATAGTGTACCGTCTATTTTTCATTCGAGTAAAGTGTCAATATGTTTGCAGCGTGTTCGGCCATTTGGTCGCGCAGCGACTGCGGGGCCAGCACCTCCACGTGGTCGTTGTATTGCAGCAGCTCCTGCTCCAAATCCCACGTCGGAGCCATACGGTAGGTAAATATCGACCACTTGTCGTGCGTCTCGGTCTCCTGCTGCGAGGGGTGCAGGGGCAGCGTGCGGAAGTAGTGGCGCTGACGCTCCCACACCTTCAGCACGATCTGCTGGGGAACCTGCTCCTGATCGCGGACAATGCCGAAGCAGTCGGCAAAGTACTCCGCTGCGTCGAATCCTTTGGGCAGACGGAACGCACGCCGCGTCTGTTGCAAACACTCGATGCGGTCGAGAGCATAGATGTAGGGGCAGTCGGCCGTGTCGGGTCGTGCGACCATATACCAGCGCTGTTTGTAGACCTTCAGGCAGTAGGGAGCCACCTCGACCGTGTGCGGTGCAGCGTCGCTGAACTTGCGGTAGGTCATTTCGAGCATCATCGACTCCTTCATGGCGTTGATTACCGTGCCGAGATACTCGCGCCCCGACGGGATATGCTCGAACAGAATCCGGCTGCGCATATCGGCGCTCTCGTTGATCAGGTTATTGACCGAGAGCGACGTGAGCAGCCAGTTGCGGATGCCGTCGGCATCGAGGTCGTCGGTGGCCAAATAGTAGCCGAGCGACTTGTCGAAGCGGATTTCGATGCCGAAAATGTCGAGAATCGCCTCGCGGTGGTTGAAGAAGGTGCGCTCGGGCAGGGGCGTGCCGTCATCGTTGAGCGACGAGCACCGCCACAGGTCGCTGATGTCCGAAAAGGTAATGTAGCCGTGCCGCTGAATGGTGTCGATCAGCCACACATAACGGTTGAAAAAGTTTTTTGCCATATCGTGTTTTGTTTTTCTTTGCTGCAAAGGTATGCCGTCTGTTTGCCAAAATCCGGCAGTGATGCAAAATTATAAATTTTTTTGACTGTTGCCGAACTTTGGCAAAGAGGCAAAATATATTTGTGCGACAAAACAAAAAGGCAGTTCGCAGTTTTGCGGTTTGCGAAAAAGTGTATAATTTTGGGACGTATTCAGCGATGAATGCCGACATAAGAGAACAGAAAGTCCTCGAAACAACGAAATCGCCAATTTTGTCTGCATGTTTTGGCATGCGGAGTGTACACGAGGATAATCAAACTGATTCGCAATCCCAACAGGTGCGGACTGCTTGTTTATCCATAGGTGTACGAAGGCGTTTGGCGATGCCTGTTGTTTCTGTGGCGAACTGCGGGAAGCACCTTTTTATTGATAACTGTAACAAATTATGAAAATACTGAAACCTAAAGATACTGATGAACTGACAACATATCAAGGCGAGTACTCTGAAACAAAGTTGTGGAGCAAATTGAGTAAGTTTGCGCGTCAACTCGGCATAGATTTGGTCTATCAAGTACTTGTGTTGTATTATGTGATGAAGTCGCCGGATGTGCCATTTAAGACCAAATCAATAATTATCGGCGCACTCGGTTATTTGATACTCCCGCTCGATTTGATTCCTGATGTTATACCGATGCTTGGCTTTACTGATGACGCAGCTGCAATAGCTCAAGCCTATATGGCTGTAAGAAATTCTATAACTCCCGACATCGAAGCACGGGCGCGCAATAAAACAAACGAGTGGTTCTGAAAAGGTCTCATATCTAAAGAATTATAAAGATGAAATTGAAAAAGTTACTAACCCTTCTGTCGGTTTGTATAATTCTGATTTCGTGTGCCGCCTCCAAAAAAGGAGCGACCATATCTACAATAGATTTGGTTAACTCGCATATTCTCAATAAGGATGGAGTATCCCTTATTGCTGATATGGGCAGTTATCCAGAATATAAACAGATTATAGAGGAAACATTGTATAATGGTATTGATTACAGTACGTATTCATATAGGTCTTTGAAACATATGTCTGCGGCATCTGTCAATGACCTTAAAGCCTCTATTTTCTTCGACTCTCTTTTAATCTGCAGGCAAGCGGAAGCAATAGATATGCTTTCAGGGCTATCTATTCAACAAGTTGGAGATTTTTATCGAAAACACCATGCAGAACACGACTATCTCAAAGATGTGCTGACTGAAACTTATCTTTCAGCATTGGATACGATTGATTACCGTTCGTTGAAAACCCTCTATAAATCGTTTCTGGGAACAAACCTCGAGTCTGCGATAGCCCCAAGTTATAAAGAGGCACGAGAGAGTGCGATGCGGGATATTCGTAGTCTGCTTACGGAGTATTACCAGCAGGAGCAATCTCTACTTGATATGGTGGAATACAACACAAGACAGGAGATACAGGAGCATATCGAAACACAAATAGTCGATATTGTCAGTTTATTGTCCGAGAAACTGGACAGGGGGATTTTCAAAAAAATCTTCAAACGCCAAGATATGGACAACTATTCATTCCTCAATTACTCGACCAAACTCATTGGCGAAAGACTCAATCAGCAGGAAATCAACCAAAAAATCGAGACTAATGTACGGGATTTCATATCAGCAAGCAACAAGATGCGCGGCCAATATATTTCCAATTATTTAGATGAAGCCTATTCTGACCCTGCATTTTACATTTCACCCAATGTGTTGAAACAGGATTCCATCGCTATGCAGATATCCACGACAGACGCCGCTGCAATACAAGACATACGGAATACGGGTACAGCAGTGAGTATCGCATCTGTCGCTCTTGCATTTACACCATACGGATGGGTCGCTATTGCGGCGGACATTGCAGACCTCTATTTAGGCTTTACCGAATCATCACGTGTAGAACCGATGCTCGACTCGTTGTCTTCTTCGATATACACGGGAACTACAGAGGCTGTCAACGAGCATCTTAACACATTGTTCGCACGAATCAAGCGCGAAAGGAACGATTCTGAATCATATTTTTGGAGGAAATTAAATGAAGATTTTTAGATTATTACTTTATTTATCCTTTTTCCTGTCTGTGCCCTATACAGGAAATTGCCAAATTGGTAAAGCCATTAAACAGGCAAGCAAAATATTTGTAAAAAAAGGCACCAAAGAGTCTGTTGAGGCGGCCGAGAAGGCTGCTGTAAAGAAGGCTGGGAAAGAGGCTGCATCCGTTGTTGCTGGACGGGCTGCAAAAAACTCAAGCGAATTGTTGGCTAAGAAAGTTTTTCTCCGCAATGCGTCAAAATCTATTGTTGGTGAGCCTGCAAACCAGCTTATAAAAACAGAGGCTAAGGAACTAAAACGCATCGGAGCAGAACGCTTCTTGCGCTCAAGAATAGATAAATCAATCGCAAACTTAGCGGGCAGAACTGTACGGACAGAAGGCAAATCGATTGGAATCCATACTATAAAAAATTCAGGGGAGAAAGTCGCACGAGAACTGGGGAGTAAAGAGTCGAAAGAGATTTTTGAATCGGGGGCCAAACAGGAGATGAAAAAAAACAGCCGGAAGATTCTTGCCAAACGGGCCGTAAAGGCTACAGGTGAAGATGCTCTGAAATTATTGAAAGATTTACCCGAGGTTACCACGTTGTTAAAGAGTATGCAGAAACAATATGGGCCTCTGTTTGACATTAAAAATCTTGAGGTAATTGCCAAGGATGGCAAGTATTTAGTTTCATTCAAGGGGACTAATTCGACTATGGAGATTGCCGGAGATGTAATACGTGCCAACGGTGGCAGCTACACTCGAACATTGAGCAATGGCACACAACAGAATATTGGCGAAATTAACCAGTTTCTCAACAATATACTCCCGAGTAAAACCTATATAGTGGAGGATGGGCTTATCAAATATACTACGAATGCAGCTGGCAAAGTCTGTAGGGTGGAGTGCGAAAGTTCCAAATTATATGCTCGTATGATAGCGAATAATACGTATCGCAATGGGGAGTTCGACAAGAATATGGTAGCTAAAGTAATGAGAGAAAATGGTGTCACCAATTCATCACACGACTTTGGGCATTTAGTCAGGCGTGAAATAGGCGGATTGAACGAGGGCATCAACGGCCTGCCTATGAAACACAGTAAGCAAGGCAGCGGAAGTAAATGGTTTAAGTTTGAAGAGAAAGAGGCAAAAGCGTGCAAGGAGGGTAAGAGTGTAAGAAGTATTATGGAAATCGATTACGCGCCAGATGGCAGCTATACGATTAAAGTTACTAAAATAATAGATGGCAAGGAGTATACACAAATTTTTAATGATCTTTATTGATAATAAAAAAGATATCGGATGATAGTTATTGAAGTTACCCTCAAGCGTGTCAAGCGGGTGAACGGCACTCGTTAATCCCACGATCGACGGTCGGGCTTTCAACTGCCGCAGGGAGTGGCTCAAAGAGAAGTTGGCCGATTATGACCGCTGGAAGGATTACAACAATGCCGATCTGATGGGCGAGGGCTATCCCCCGCGCGACAGCAATGGCGATCCCTACGAACTGCACCATATCGGGCAGCATCAGGATTCGCCCTTTGCCGAACTGACGT
>CAYTLU010000129.1:0-2713 GCA_964438665.1 uncultured Bacteroides sp. | reverse complement strand
GCCTGATTTCTTTAAACAGCTGAAATGGCCTCCGACAAAAACGGAGTCACGCCTGACGGTAGGCATCGATGCCGAGTCGATGCTGACACTCGAATCCGTCATCGGAAATCAGGGCGCCACAATAGGCGAGGAAGTCAGAGCCTGGATAAAGGCAAATGCCAAAGCATTCCATCAGCAAGGATTTTCCGATACCGAGATAATTTTTGATTCCATAACCCTTCCCGACGGCTGCGATGCCACCGATTTCGCCATCAAACTGGCGCAGAACCTGCGCCGCCAGGGCGTATCGGCCAAATACACCATCGACGGACTGTCAATTTACATAACCGTTTCCGACTGATATGAAAAAACTTGGTATCACCACCCTGCTGCTTGTCTTTTCGGCAGTGACAGCCTCTGTTGCCGCCGCAAGAAGCGCGCCCAAATGGGTCTTGTCAAAGCCGGCGGTCGCCGGATACTATACAGGCGTTGGAAGCGCACCGCTCGCTGCCGACGGCTATGATGATCTGGCAAAGACACAGGCGTTGACCGACCTCCTTTCCGAGATCGAGATACTCATCGAAAACCGCTCGCTCCTCCAACGCATCGATGACAACGGAGAATATACCGAACGCTACACCAACGACATCCGCTCTCAGGCAAAAGCATGGATGGAGGGATATGAACTCGCTGACACTTACAATGACGGCAGCCGCTATTGGGTATATTACCGTCTTGACCGGAGCGAATATGAACGGCTCCGAAGCAAACGCAGTTCCGAAGCCGCAGCCGCGGCTCTCGACCTGTGGATAAAGGGGCGCGGCGCGCTGAATGAAGGGCGTTTCTCCGATGCCGCCGATCTGTTTGCCAAAGGATTAAAGACAATCGAACCGTTCTCCAACCAACGTCTTGAAGTGGTGTATGAGGGCAAAAAAATGAACATCGGCGCAGAACTGCACACATCCCTTTCCGGCATGTTCAGCCGGTTGGCAACAACCGCCACGCCGGCTCAGCTTGAAGTCGAACCGTTCTCCAACGAATCGAAAGAGGTGACCGTCCGCATCGTGTCCGGCACCGATCCGGTAGGGGGCGCAAAGCTGAAAGCCGCGTTCGATTCCGGAACGGCGAAAGTCAGTGTCCTCGGCCCGACCGACAACACCGGCCAGACACGGATAGCCCTGTCGGATGTCTCGGCAAAACCGGCCGTACGGCATCTGACAATCACCCCGGCCATCAACCTCGACGGAATCTTTGACACTCCGGCACTTGCCTCGCTGGCCGACAGGCTGATGACCGCAATCACTCCGATCACCATAACGGTGACCGTCCGTGGATCGGAACTGAAAGCGATCTGCCGCATCAGCGACAGCTCCGCAGAGCAGCTGGCGCGCCGGATTGCCGGATATGTCAACAACAACTATTTCGACATGGTCAGCGATGAGAAAGATGCGGATCTGGCGTTTGACATCTCAACCGCCTTCCGGAGCGGAGGCATCGTGACAGGCGACATGTACAATCTGCGCGAATACTACACCTCGGCAACCGTGACCGTAACCGACCTGCGGACAAAGGCGGTCGTAGCCACAGCCGTCATCTCCGACCTGCGTTCGCTTGCTCCTGAAAAGGCAGCCGAATCAAAAGCCCGGGGCGACGCCTACCGCAATATCCTGAAGAAACTGACAAAAGAACTTGACCGACAGCTCTCTGCAGCAAAATTCGAGCGTCGGAGCGCAACAGATGCTCCATCTGAAGAAAACGCCGAGGTAATATTAATCCAATAAAAAAAATCATCTAAAACAATAAAATTATGAAACTGATCACTGCTATCATGCTCTCGATGTTGGTTCTGACATCCACAGCATGCGCATCTGCGAAAAAATCCGCAACAAACGCAGGCGAACAAGAAGTTCAACAGCTCTGCAACTACTACACTGACGAAACCGATTTCTACGGTAACGGCATTGCCGAGAGTACAGACATGCAGATGGCTAAGGACAAGGCCGCTACTGCTGCCCGCTCACAGGTGGCAAAAACTATAAAAATGTCGTTGGAACAATACACCAAGAGATTCCGCAGCGACGTGAACGATGAACTCGACCAAAAGACCGAGGACAGCCTTCAGGCGATAACCGTGCAGACTTTGTCGGAATGCACCATTGTATGTGAGCGTGTGGTGCGTGCCGAAAACGGTAAATACCGCGCATACGTGTCGGTGAAGCTGCCCAAGCAGCCGGTGTTTGATGCAGCCAAGGAACAACTGAAAAAAGACACTAAAAAGACCCTTGACGAGCGTGAGGAAGAATTTGAAAAGTCCATACGTGAGTCAAACAAGAATTCCGACAAATAATGCTTCATTTCTTTGTAAGATGAGCCATAATCTGACTTTCTCTCTGCTTGTTGCTGCGGCAGTTGCAATCATTCCCGGTCAGGCGGCAGCCCAGGCTGACCAATCTGACTGGGAGAAAGCGTTTTGGGAAAGAGCCAAAGAGCATGCCAAAGCTTTTGACTCAACCGCGCGAAGCCATTTCGAGCAGATGCGAGCCGACTTCAACGCCGAATATGCCGATGCCCTTGACGGCATCTGGAAGCAATATGAAGTGTTGCCGGCCGTCCAACCGCCGCAGCGTAAGGAGCCCCCGAAAGCTCCTGTCGCCCCGGCTCCCGACAAAGACCCCGCCCCGGCAAAGCCTGTCGAGATTATCCCTGCCAGGATTGTATTCCCGCCGATAAAGAT
>CAYTLU010000128.1:0-18079 GCA_964438665.1 uncultured Bacteroides sp. | reverse complement strand
GTAGCAGCCTGCGCATATCCCCAACACCACAAGCCCGGTCTTGAATGACAACGATGAAAGCCATCCCTTGAGCCGCTTCATTTTCCCTGTATCCGCCATTTTCTCAAAACTTGATGCACAAAATTTCCTCCTGATCGAACTTTATCATAGTCCACATTGTTATACAATATGAACAGTATAACAATAATTTTTTTTAGCTATGAAAAAATATGTATGTGTGGTATGCGACTGGATCTACGACCCCGAAAAAGGCGATCCCGACAATGGTGTTCAACCCGGCACGTCTTTTGATGATCTCCCCGAAGATTGGGTATGCCCGATCTGCGGCGTCGGAAAAGATCAGTTTGAACCGGTAGAATAACGATAGACAGGGCTTCTTAGTCGCGAGTGCCTTTCAGCTCTTGTTTAATGGCATTGAAAATATCATCAATTGAGCCTGATCCTTTCACGCCATGATATTTCCCTTCTGAAATGTAGTATTCGCGCAAAGGAGCGGTCTGAGCATTATACACCTTCAGACGCTCATTAATGGTATCGATATTGTCATCAGACCGGCCGCTTTCCTGTCCGCGCTTAAGTAGTCGGTCAATCAATTCTTCGTCATCAACCTCCAGGCCGACAACGGCATGAACCTTCGAGCCACGCTTTGCAAGCATTTCTTTCAATGCCTTGGCCTGAGGAATCGTGCGCGGGAAACCGTCAAAAATGACACCATTGGCAGTCTCCGGATTCTCATCAAGCGTATGCTCCAGAATATCAATCATCAAATCATCGGGGATAAGCTGACCCTTTGATATATAGCTGTCAGCCACGTGTCCGAGGTCTGTCCCTTTTGCTATATTCTCTCGAAGCAGTTCTCCGGTCGAGATATGATAGAGTCCATATTCGTCAATCAATCGTGCGCTCTGAGTGCCTTTTCCACTACCGGGAGCGCCAAACACTACTAAATTATACATATCGGCAAGTTGTTTATAGGTTATGAATCATGTTCAGGGCTCAGTACCCATATATCCGGAAGATTGCGTGCCAGGCCGTCAATGTCAAGACCAAATCCGATAATAAAGTCTGATGGAATTTCAAATCCGACATAGTCAGGGTTGACATCGGCTTGCAACGATTCCGGCTTGAAAAGAAGAGTGGCGATTTTAACATTCAGAGGATTTTTCTTTTTCAGATCATCCACAAGATTGCTTATGGTCTTGCCCGTATCGACAATGTCTTCAATGACAACCACCGTACGGCCTTCAATATCGTCTTCCAATCCAAGAATCTCCTTGACAACTCCCGTGCTGGAAGTCCCTTCATAGCTTTTAAGCCTGATAAACGCTATTTCCGCATCAGGAAGCTCTATGGTCCTGAACAAATCTGATGCAAAAGGAAACGCGCCATTAAGCACACAGACAAACAGTGGACGCTGGCCGCGCAGCTCCTCGGTCATTTGACTGCCTATTTCTCTAATTCGAGCTTGTATTTTCGAATTCTCTAGATATGGCACGAATGTCAGTCCCTTATACGTTACCTGTTTCATCGGATTTTGAATTAAATTTCCGCAAAATTACGAATTTTTTCCAATACAATATCTTAGAATTTTTATAATTTTGTGTTTCGGATAAGTAATTGCCAATACGATTTTAGATATGAAGCTATTCACAAATGATGATATTCGCGCCATCGAGCGCCATACTCTTTCCTCGGAGGCCATAACCGCACGCACACTTGTTGAGAGAGTTGCCGATGCGGCGGCTACTGAAATAGCTGCTCTCTGGCGACCGACAAAACGCACCGTCGTATTCGCCGGACCCGGCAACAACGGAGCTGACGCTCTTGCCACAGCCATGCGGCTGATGGAAAGAGGGTTCACTCCTATCATCTATCTTTTCAATATCGGCGGCAAATCAATCAAAAACGAATGTGTCTATTTCCGCAACGCGTTGCGGTCTGAATTCCCCACTTCCGATTTCCATGAAATAATCGACACATTCAACACCCCCGAACTCGGGTCTAACGACCTCGTCATCGATGGTCTGTTCGGTTCCGGACTGCGCGAACAGCTGACCGGCGGATTTATGGCTCTTGTCCGCTACATCAATGAATCCGGCGCGCGAGTGGTGTCGCTGGATATTCCGTCGGGAATGTTTTCAGGATGGGATCGGCAGGTCTCATCAAGAAACATCATAAATGCCCACATGACACTTGCCGTGCAGTATCCACATATCGCATTTTTCCTGCCGGAAACAGCCCGACTGGTCGGTCGATGGAAAGTGCTTGACATCGGGCTAAGCCACGAAGCGGCGGAAAACCGGAAAACCAACTTTCATCTCGTCGAAGAATCCGAAATAAAGAAACTGCTGAAACAGCGCGATCCATTCTGCAGCAAAGCTGACTTCGGATCAGCCCTGTTGATTGCTGGCCGCTATGGGATGGTCGGTGCGTCAGTGCTTGCCGCCCGCGGGGCTATCCGTTCCGGTGTCGGGAAGGTGACACTGTTCGGCCCGCAATGCGCCTACCAAATTGCCCAGACCGCAGTGCCGGAAGCGATGTTTGAGGCTGACGAAAACCAGCTGATGATCTCAAACATCAATCCCGGCCGCACATTCTCAGCCTATGGTATCGGATGCGGCATCGGCACATCAGACACCACTCTTGCCGCACTGGAAACATTTATCAAACAATCCAACACTCCTCTCGTAATCGATGCCGATGCGCTCAACTGTATTGCAAAACGTCCCGACATACTCAATCATCTGCCATTACTATCAGTGCTGACGCCACACGACAACGAGTTTGACCGTCTGTTTGGCGAACACACATCACACGAGGCGCGCATCAAAAAAGCTCTCGAAGCATCGAAATATTACAATATTCTGATCTTGCTGAAAGGTCATCGCACTGTGCTTGTGCGCCCTGATGGCAAAATCTATTTCAACTCCTCCGGTTGTCCCGCAATGGCAACTCCGGGCAGCGGCGATGTCCTGACTGGAATACTCACATCGTTTATCGCACAAGGCTATAAACCGGAAGTGGCATCCATTATCGCTGCCTACGTTCACGGGCGCGCCGGAGAATTAGCAGCAAAGGCGCAGGGCGAGTATGGTGTTGCCGCCTCAGATATTGCCGACGCCGTGGGCCGTGCCATCATGGAGATTATGCAAAATGCTTCACCGATTGACTGACTAACCAACTATTCTCCCACCTATGAACAGATTATCAATTGTCCTCACAATAATGGCTGCGGCAATATCCGTCAACGCCCAGACCACACAGAAACTGACAGCAAACAAGCTGAATGAGTACGGACTTATCTACACTCTGCCGAAAACGGCCGTAAACGTAACTATTGAAGCCGAGAAGACCGTCAAACAACCGGGAGAATTCTTCCGATATGCAAAAAAATATCTTGGAATTGATCCTATCACCGAGCCATCGACCACATATCGGCTTGGAAGCATTTCTCTTTGGTCTCAAGGCATTGCCGATGAAAAAGAACAATATCTGGTTCAATTCAAATCGGGGAACACACCTTATATTATCATAAACGATGTCAACTTCCCCATGTCAGTCAACACAGATAAGACCGCAAACGAGGTTGCCGTCACATTGCCGCAAGCCGCTGCTGCACAGCCAACTATATTGCAGGCTCAGGCTGCGGCTCAGGCCATGACGGAAGAAATGCTGCAAAGCCAGTCATCAGCCAAGAGAGCCGAGCTGGCTGCCGCACGGATTTTTGAAATCCGCCAGAGCCGTAGCGAGATAATTTCAGGAACTGCCGAAAACATGCCCACCGACGGACAGGCCATGCAACTTGCCCTTGACAATCTCAATGCTCAGGAATCTGCATTAACGGCAATGTTTGCAGGAACTGTTCAGACTTCTACACAAGTAGAGACTTTCTCTATCACCCCTCCGGATAGCAACGACAATCATTGGGAAACTATTGTTGCCCGTCTCTCCGTGCTGGATGGAATTGTCGATCCCGACAATCTATCCGGCGATCCGATAAAACTGGCCATCGATGTGACTTCTCGCGGCCGGCTTCCAAAAAACGAAAAAGATGAAGAAAAAAGTTTCCCCAAAGGCGGTTTGGCCTACCGCATTCCAGGCACAGCAGATATTTCCGTCTCTTTTATGGGGCAAACGGTTGCTTCAGAGACAATCGACATAGCGCAATATGGTGTCGTTTTTGGCTTGGATCCCAAACTGTTCTCTGACAAGAAAGCCCCGGCCTACGTAATTTTCAATCCCACAACAGGCGCAATCATCGAGATCGGTACGAAACAAGACTGACAAACCGTTTATATTCCCGACACAGGCACTCACATTGACATCGTCATACCATAATAAAACACCCTGCCACGTCATCCGCAGCAGGGTGTTTTATTATCAGTATTCTATATAACTACTATATTAGTCCTGATTGAGATTTACGCGCTTGAACTCAACAGCGACAAGACCCTTCTGAGCCTTTTCAAGATACTGTGCGATGGTCATAGTTGCATCTTTCACAAATTCCTGTTCCAAAAGACATGATTCCTTGAAGAACTTGTTAAGACGTCCATTGGCAATATTCTGAATCATCTGCTCAGGAAGATTGGCGGCCTTGGCTTCTGCTGTTTCCTTGGCAATATTTCGTGCCTTCTCAGCTTCATCCTCTGTCAGCCATCCCTTGGCAATGTTGCTTTCGATATGAGCCTCGCTATCTACAAGATTAGGATTGATGCCGGCTTTCTTCAATGCTGCCTCAACAGCTTTCTTAACCTGCTCTTCCTTGGTCTTGTCAACCGCAACATTATATTCAGAATCCTTAACGGCCTGAGGAACGCTGTCGCGGTCAACAGCCACAGGATTCATTGATGCAACCTGCATTGCCACATCACGGCCAACCTGATAGTCAACGCCTTCAAGGTTGAAACCTACAATAGTGGCGAGCTTGTTGCCCAAGTGATTATATGAAGTGGTCGATGGAGCTTTGATATATTCGTATGCACCAAGTTCCATCTTCTCACCGGTCTTACCGCTTTCCTCAACAATGAGATCAGCTATTGTCTGGCCATCGAGAACAATTGCTTTGAGCGCGTCCATCGAAGCAGGCTTGCTTGCCATAGCGGCATCAAGGATCTTATTGGTAAGTTCAACAAAGCCGGCATTTTTAGCCACGAAGTCCGTTTCACACTTAAGAGCGACAACAGCGGCGAAATCGCCATCGTTCTTAGCGAGAACACAGCCTTCGGAAGCCTCACGGTCTTCACGTTTTGCGGCAACAGCCTGACCCTTCTTGCGGAGGATCTCAACAGCTGCTTCAATATCGCCGTTTGTTTCGGCGAGAGCCTTTTTGCAGTCCATCAAACCGGCGCTTGTCAAGTGGCGCAGTTTGGTGATTTCTGCCATTGTAACTGCCATATTCTTATAAAATAAGGTGGTTTAAAAAATCATTTAATTATTCTGCGGCAGGTGCTTCTGTTGCAGGAGTCTCTGCAACTTCTGCCTCCGTTGCCTCTGCGGCGGGTGCTTCAGCATCAGTTTTTGCTACGCGGTTAACGCGGCGGCGTTCGCGACGAGGTGCTGCCTGTTCGCCTTCTGCTGCCTGAGCATCTACCTTTTCAACCTTGCGTTCTTCCAGACCTTCTGCTATTGCGCTGCAAACAGTGTCGAGGATAAGCTCGATAGATTTTGAAGCATCGTCATTGGCCGGGATAACAAAGTCAATGTCATTGGGGTTCGAGTTTGTATCGACTATTGCAAACACAGGGATGCCGAGACGGTTTGCTTCAGCAACTGCAATGCGTTCCTTCAACACATCAACTACAAACAGAGCTGATGGAAGACGGTTAAGGTCGGCAATCGAACCGAGGGTTTTCTCCAGTTTGGCGCGCTGACGTGTGATCTGCAGTTTCTCGCGCTTCGAGAGATTGTCGAAAGTGCCGTCAGAAGCCATTTTATCAATAGCTGTCATTTTCTTGACGGCCTTGCGGATTGTGGGGAAGTTGGTGAGCATGCCGCCCGGCCAGCGTTCAATGACATAAGGCATGTTGACGCTCTGAGCCTTGTCGGCAATCACCTGTTTGGCCTGTTTTTTAGTTGCCACAAAAAGCACTTTCTTGCCGGATTTGGCTATGCTTTTGAGGGCTTTGGCGGCCTCGTCCAGCTTGGCAGCTGTCTTGTAGAGGTCTATTATGTGGATACCGTTACGCTCCATGAAGATATACGGAGCCATTGCAGGATTCCATTTTCTTTTAAGGTGACCGAAATGGCAACCTGCTTCAAGTAGTTGGTCAAATGTTGGTGTTGACATTGTTTAATAATGTTGTTTACGTTCTTTTGGTTTTTACAATTTCGCAGTAGGGAACGTGTCCATCCGCAAAATTTAGATACTAAACACACGAGAGACTGCTGCAAACGTTTATGGATGTTCAATCCCTCATATTTATGCAGCCATTGGCGGCTGCTTGATTTTAACGCTTGGAGAACTGGAAGCGCTTGCGTGCCTTGGGGCGACCCGGCTTCTTACGTTCAACCGAACGCGGGTCACGTGTCATGAATCCTTCAGCACGGAGAGCCGGCTTGTCATCAGGATTGATCTTGACGAGTGCGCGGGCAATTGCCAGGCGAAGTGCTTCGGCCTGTCCCTTGTAGCCACCGCCGTCAAGATTTACTTTAACATCGTATTTCTCAACCGCTTCGAGAGTCAACAGAGGCTGTTTTACGATATACTGGAGAATTGAAGAGGGGAAGTAAACTTCCAAGGGGCGTTTGTTGATTGTGATAGTGCCGTTGCCTTCTTTAACAATCACGCGTGCCACGGCGGCCTTACGACGGCCTACTGCATTAACTGTTTCCATACTTCCTGCTCTTATTTCATTTTGTTGATATCAAATACTACCGGATTCTGAGCTTCGTGGGGATGGCTCGGGCCATTGTACACGTGCATGTTTTCAATCAAGCGGCGACCAAGACGATTCTTGGGAAGCATGCCTTTCATCACCTTGATGTAGAGAGGGTGCATACCTGCCTTAATGTGCTTGTTGAAAGATTTTTTCATCAGGATCTCAGGATTTGCGTGACGCTGGCCGCCGGGATATCCGGTGTAGGAAAGGTACTCTAGATCGGTCCATTTCTTACCGGTGAGAACAACCTTGTCAGCATTGATAATGATCACATTGTCACCGCACTCCACATGGGGCGAATAGCTTGGCTTGTGCTTGCCGCGGAGGATCTTGGCAACTTTTGAGCATAGACGACCAAGATGTTGGTCGGTGGCATCTATAAGAAGCCACTGCTTCTCAACGCTCTGCGCGTTGGGGGTCAAAGTCTTGTAACTTAAAGTATCCACTTTTTAATTAATTGATAAATAGTTAATTAATTCGACACTCACCGCAGAAATGCCCGGCCAAAGGCACTGCCCCGGCTTGTGTCATCGATTGATATTTGGATATAATCGGACTGCAAAGGTAGTGTTTTTTCAGCTATTAACCAAACGATTCCGCAACTTTGTTTTCGCGCAAATGCACTGTATTGACTTCTTTATTTTAAATTTCCTAAAGAACATAATACCCCCGGGGGTATATTCCCGGAGGTATCAGAACAGATCAGATTCGGTCAAGTACTGTTCCGATCAGATCGCGTATAGCAGTCTTGTAATTCGGCGTAGCGTCATGACTCATACGGTTGGCGATGATCGAACAGACAGTCATAGCCCGATGTCCCATCAATCGGCTCAGGCCCTGCAATGGCGCCGACTCCATTTCATAATTGGTCACACGGCGGTCGCAGAAACGGAACTCCTCGATACGGTGGTTGAGATCAGGATTGGCAAGCGGCAAACGCAGTTCGCGACCTTGGGGTCCATAGAATCCGACTGCCGAAATCGTATTTCCCCGCACCATATCATCACGCCCGATAATATCTACCAGATGCTCATCAGCATCGACCACATACGGTTTTGCCCAAAGAGGATTCCAGCCAACTGCATCACAGAATGCATGCTCAAAATCAATATCCGCCACATCTTTTCGCCCGGCATAATAGTTGAGTACGCCATCAAAACCGATCGCTTTTTCGGCAATCACCGGAGTGCCGAGTTTAAGATCGGGCTGAAGAGCCCCGGAAGTTCCGATGCGCACCATACAGAGCGTGCGGTGATTGTCTTTGATTTCTCGCGTTGAAAAATCGACATTTGCCAATGCGTCAAGTTCATTTATTACAATATCTATATTGTCAGGGCCAATGCCGTGGCTGAGACACATGATAGGCTTACCCTGATATGTCCCGCCGATCGTGTGAAACTCACGCGATGACACCTCGAAAGTTTTAGTGTCAAAAAATGAGGCCACCATATCAACTCGTCCGGGGTCGCCCACAAGGATTATGCGATCGGTCAACTGCTCGGGGAGAAGATGAAGATGGAACACCGAACCATCCGGATTGATTATAAGCTCAGAAGGAGCTATTGTTTTCTTTTCCATATCTAGTAGTTTTCAAATAACTGTTTTTATAGCTAAACAAATATAATAGTCTAAAAGGTTGAGCGATATGTCATGCCAAGCGGTATTTCCCTCCCGGATATGCCAAAACCAACCCTTTAAATTCCATGTCTATGAGAAGCGACATCAGCTTACCGATATTGCAGTTGAGTGCAATTGACAGCCTATTGAGATGCGCCTCGCCATTCTGCGTCAGATAATCGATGATCGCACGTTCTTCAGAAGACAACTCGGCAAATAGGGTCTGCTGAACAGCCGTCTCCGATTTTTCCGGCCAGTTCATGGCTTTGATAATATCTGAAGCATCCGTCACAAGCGCGGCTACATTTGATGCTATCAAAAAATTGCATCCCGCGCTGTATCGGTCCGATGTGCGTCCAGGCAAAGCAAAGACATCGCGGCTATAGCCCGAAGCGAGATTCGCCGTGATCAAAGCTCCGCCTTTTTTTGCCGACTCCGCCACCACGACACAGTCAACCATCCCCGCCACAATACGGTTGCGCGCCACGAAATTACCCTTATGAATAGAATCCAAACGGCCATATTCTGTCAGCAGACTGCCTCCGTTCCTCACAATATCGGCCGCCATACGGCGATGCACCGCAGGATAGATCGTGTTAAGTCCATGAGCCAGCACCCCGATGGTCGGCACACCAGCTTTCAATGCCGATGAATGTGCCGCCACGTCGATTCCGAACGCCAAGCCGCTGACTATCGCAACAGGCTCGGCAAGCAGTCGCGACAGATCTTCAATGAGATGATTGACAAAGTCAATCCCATACGGCGTGGCATGCCGCGTTCCGACAATAGCCACGAAATGGCCACGATTATAATCGCAGTCGCCAAGCGAAAAAAGCATCAATGGAGCATCTTCGGCATCTGACAGTCTGGCCGGATATCCTTCGTCCGTATAATAAAGCGGTCTTATGTTTGACGAAGCGACAAAATCAGCCTCTCGCTCTCCGCGTTCGATAAGTTTTTTGCGATAATCGTCCTCGAAAAGCTTGCTTTTGAAGCCCATTGCCACTGACAGCTGCCGTTCGGACATGTCAAAGAAACGCCGCTCATCGCCGACACGCGCCAAAAGCTCACCGGCCATTACGCGGTTGATCCCGCGCAGTGAGGCAAAAGCGATTTTATATGGCAGATCCGATTCTATCATCCGGGGAAAGTCAGAGATACTTCGCAAAAGCGTCAGCGATCACCTGACCGCGAGTCAAACGGCCATTTTCAATACAGACCACCGTACATTCAGCCCGGACCACAGGGCGTTTATCGGGCAAAGTGAATATATCCTGCACGAAAATAAAGCGTGCGCCATCTCTCCGCAGCCCAAGACAACTCACCATTTCATCTCCCAATCCAAGCGGATTGAGATATTCAATGTCGATACGGCGGATCACCGGATCTATACCATGTTCCTGCATGGCACGGAACGAGGTGCCGGCTTCCCGACAGAATTCATGACGCGTATGCTCAAGATAATGCAGATACACTGCATTATTGACAATGCCCTGCGAGTCCACTTCATAGTCGCGGACACGCATGGGCATCTCAAATACATATTTTCTTTCCTTAGCGGTCATGACAGTGACGGATCATTTATTGACACGGAAACGGTCAATTCCATCGCTGAGATAGGCCACTACTTGCCTGGCCGCAGCCAATCCGGCATTAATATTTGCCTCTGCTGTCTGCGCTCCCATCTTTTTAGGCGTAAAAAACACGCGTCCGGCAAACCGCGATTCAAGTTCGGCTGCATTAGCGGGCTTCACATCGGCCACATATTTCAGGTCTGAACGTTCGTCCAAAGCCTTTGCCAATCCTGCCTCATCGATCACCTCTTTTCGCGCCGTATTGATCAGCACTCCGCCTTTCGGCATACGCATAAGCAGGTCATAGCCCACCGACCCTTTTGTCTCGGCAGTCGCCGGAATATGGAGAGAAACAAACTTATTGTCGGAATACAACTCATCAACCGAGTGTACAGGCTTAACGCCGGCTTCTGATATCACATTGTCCGGACAATATGGGTCGAACGCCGACACATTCATGCCAAATCCTTTGGCAATGCGCGCCACGTTGCGCCCTACCTGCCCGAAAGCATGAATGCCAAGCGTTTTGTCTTTCAACTCAGTGCCGGAAGTTCCGTCATACATATTTCTGACAGCCATAACCGTCATGCCGAACACCAACTCGGCGACAGCATTGGAATTCTGGCCGGGAGTGTTTTCAACACACACCCCGGCGGCTGTTGCCGCTGCCAGATCGACATTATCATAGCCCGCGCCGGCTCTGACAACGACTTTCAGATTCTTTGCGGCAGAAATAACTTCCGCATCGACAACATCACTGCGTATGATCAGTCCATCAGCCGCAGCCACGGCCTCTAGCAGTTCCTGTTTCGAACCGTATTTTTCAAGCAGGTCAAACTCATATCCTGCATTCTCTATGATTTCACGGATACCATCCACCGCCACTTTAGCGAACGGCTTCTCTGTTGCAACAAGCACCTTCATTTTGCGTGGGGATATTAATGTTTCGACTCAAATTCTTTCATCGCAGCCACGAGGACTTCGACACTCTCCATTGGCAGCGCATTGTAGAGCGAAGCACGGAACCCGCCTACAGAGCGATGCCCCTTGATTCCGACAATGCCTTTTGAAGTTGCAAATTCAATGAAATCTTTTTCGAGTTCCTTATATTCCGGAGTCATCACGAAGCAAACATTCATGATCGAACGGTCGGCCGGATCGGTAACCGTTCCTTCAAACATCCGGCTGGAATCAATAGCCTCATAAAGCTTGGCAGCCTTTGCTACGTCAGTCTTTTCAATCTCTTTCACGCCGCCCAGCTGCTTGTAATAGCGCAATGTCTGGAGTGCGGAAAAGATGGGAAGCACAGGAGGAGTGTTGAACATCGATCCTTTCTTCACATGGGTGCGATAGTCAAGCATCGTCGGGATCTGACGGTCAACATGTCCGAGAGCCTCATCGCGGACAATCACTATTGTCACGCCTGCCGGAGCCAGATTTTTCTGCGCACCGGCATAAATCAGATCATATTTCGACACATCGATCGGTCGCGAGAATATATCGCTTGACATATCTGCAACCAGACGTACATTCACATCCGGATCGTAGCGCATTTCCGTGCCGTAGATGGTGTTATTGGATGTGAAATGGAAATAATCCGAATCCTCTGCCACCGTGTAGCCTTTCGGGATATATGTGAAGTTTGCATCTTTTGAAGAAGCGACAACATCGACATTGCCAAACAGTCCGGCTTCTTTTATAGCATTCGAAGCCCATGTGCCTGTCTCAAGATAGGCGGCTTTCTTTTTCATCAGATTGAAAGGCACCATGCAGAATTGAAGGCTTGCACCGCCTCCCAGGAATAGCACAGAATAGCCTTCGGGCACATCCAGCAATTCCTTGACAAGAGCCTGTGCCTCATCCATCACAGCCTGAAACTCCTTGCTGCGGTGTGAGACCTCAAGCACCGATAGTCCGGTATCTGCGAAATTGATAATCGCATCAGCGGTATTTTTAATTGTGTACTGGCTCAAAATCGAAGGGCCGGCGTAAAAATTGTGCTTCTTCATATCTATATTTTTTATGAGGGGTAAATTATCTTATTACACTCACAAAGATAATACAAAAACATCCCTCTTGCAAAATAAAAATGCCCTACCGAAGCAACAGCATCAAAATTTTTCCATTGGAAAGCAGATAAAGATACTGCCAGACTTAATCTGGCGCGTTGGTACAAGAAGATGATTTGGTATCAGCCCTGATTTTATCGATACTCAAAACACCTGACTTCGCAGCCACACGCCCATAAAACGGTCGTATATGATATATCCGCAAGAAGTCTGATAGACCAGTTCGTTGTATAGCAACTTCTTCAATGATGCTCTGACACTGCTCGCCGCACGAAGCCTGTGTTTACTGATAAAATCACCCGCCAGCACCTCTTTGACGCAACCCTCTTGGGCAATAGCTTTCAACAACCGTACATGACCGGGAGAATAAGCCTTCAATAATTCCGCATATGAATAACTCTGTTCAGCAACAATCTGCTGCACGGCATATTCGACAAGCGCATCGTCCACATCTTGGTTATAGCCGTACAAACGGTTCATAAGATTTTGTATATACCATGTATGACCGTCGAATTGGTCATAAATCCCTCCAAAAACTTCCAGTGGAAGCTGCGAACCGTGCTTCAAAAAATGTCTTGCTGCAAAATCGGCATACTTGTCACGGTCAATCGCCCCGATGGTAAGCAGTTGCGTACTCTGATAAAACGGTTTCTTCGATGAGGTGAACATCTCCTGCATCACATGCTGTTTGCTGCCGGCAAAAATGAAATTGACATTAGGCAGAAACTGAATATAGGAACGCAACAGTGCCTCTACGCCCTTTTCAGGATACTCAGCAATCTGCTGGAACTCATCAATGGCGATATAGCATCGTTTCTCCGAAGATCCGAGATAGTCAAATATCTCTTTCAGCGTAGCCTCTTCTTCCGCAGGAGCAACATCTATCGTTACTTTGGGAACGCCTGTAAATTCGTCAAGGGTGAATACCGGACGACAACTGCGAATAAACTGCCGGATGCGGCTTAGTGCTTTTTGTGGTGCTGTATCCAACTTCCCCAACACGGCATTGGCAAACAACCGCACGAAATCCCCTAATGTCTGTGTGGAGTATATATCCATATAGAGGGTGACGATATCCGGTTCCTGTTCTTTCAGGCGGTAAAAAGCGTGTCGAATCAAACCGGTCTTACCCATGCGGCGCGGAGCTATCAATGTCACATTGCGCCCATTATAGAGCGCATCAAAAATGGTTGCCGTCTCTGTTTCGCGGTCGCAGAAAAACTCGGGACTATGATACCCGGCAATCAAAAAAGGATTATACGGCTTCATATCATTGCCATTTTATCGTTACACAATTATCGCAACGCAAATATCGCAACAAATTTCGACACAACCAAGCAATTTAGAAAAATGTGAACGATGCGGCATCGGAATTTGACGTCAGTCTTCGGAGTAGTGTCGGAGAACCCGGCGATATGAATTGAATATCTTGGATTTGGAGACGAAACCGACATACTTGCCGCCATCGACCACCGGCAGATTCCATGCGCCGGTGTCATCAAACACTTTCATCACCTTTTCCATCGATGAATGAATGTCGATCAATGCCGGAGGCGTGCTCATGAACTTATCCACATGCATACGCCGGTAAAGGTCAGGACGGAACATGATGTTGCGTATATCGTCCAGCAGCACAACCCCGATGAGAAATCCCCGATGATCCACAACCGGAAACAGGTTGCGGTTGGACTGCGATATCACTTTAACCATCTGACGCAGATCCATATCAGGCAACACGGTCAGGAAATCAGTCTCAATGACATTGTCTATTTTCAGAAGCGTCAGGACAGCCTTGTCCTTATGGTGTGTCAGCAATTCTCCGCGCTGCGCCAGACGCATAGCGTAGATGCTATACGGCTCGAATGTCTTGATTGTGAAATAGGATAACGCGGAGACTATCAGCAGTGGCAGGAACAGTTCGTAACCGCCTGTCAGCTCTGCCGTAAGGAACATGCCCATCAGCGGAGCATGCATGACTCCGGCCATGACACCGGCCATCCCCATTAAAGCGAAATTCTTGACCGACAAATCCAGGCCGAACAGATGATTTATGGTGTATGCAAACAAGAATCCGGCCATGCAGCCGACAAAAAGAGATGGCGCAAACGTACCGCCCACGCCTCCCGCGCCATTGGTGGCCGAAGTGGCAAACGCCTTCATCAGTGTCAGCGCAGCGATAAACCCGATTATCAGCAACACCGAATCGCGGCCGGAATAAAACACCGAACCATCGACAATCACTTCCGTATTTCCACTGAGCAACGACACAATCGAATCATATCCCTCACCGTAGAGCGGAGGGAAGAGGAATACCAGACCGGACATGATGACAGCTCCGATCCCATACCGCTTCCAGGGGCTATGAATGCGCTTGAACATATTCTCCATCATGTTCAACATCCTCGTGAAATAGAGCGAAACCAGACCGCAGAACACCCCGAGAACAACGACATAAGGAATGCGTCCGGTCACAAACGGCTCACTCTGCATGAAGAAAAACTCCGCTTCATAGCCGGTGAACGTGTATGCCACCGTAGCTCCTGCTATTGAGGCCACGAGCAACGGCATGACCGACACCGTAGTAAGGTCAATCATCAGCACCTCTAGCGTGAAAAGCATCCCGGCGATGGGCGCCTTGAATATACCGGCGATACCGGCGGCCGCGCCGCACCCCACCATAATCATCAGCACTCGCGGCGACATACGGAACAACGAGCCGATCGTAGAACCGATCGCCGCCCCGGAAAACACGATAGGGCCCTCCGCTCCGACAGAGCCACCGAATCCGATCGTGACCGAGCTGGCACACAGCGACGAGAAGATATTATGCCGTTTCAGCCGGCTTTTATTTTGTGAGATTGCATACAGCACTCTGGTCACACCATGAGATATATTATCCCTGACAACATATTTCACAAACAGCAACGTGATAAGCACGCCGACCGCAGGATAAACGAAAAAAAGATAGTTGCCGCCGGTAATCGCCAAATGCGAAGTCAGCGCATGCTGAATGATATGTATCAGCCCTTTCAGCAAAAGAGCCGCAAAACCGCCCAGCGTGCCTACTATCAGTGCCAGAACAAAGACAAATGCCTTTTCCGACACATGCCGTTCCCGCCAAAGAAGCACCCTGCGGAATCCTCCATTGACACGTTGCGAGAACGTTCTTTTCCGTATGCGATTTTCTTGTCCTTCCATATATCAGACACCTTTTCCGCTGAACACAGTCCGGAAAGTGTGCAAAATTATTTTTAAATCTGTGACAATAGATATATTTTCAAGATACAGCATGTCATAGCGCGACCGCCGCAGCATTTCATCAAGATTCGATGCGTAGCCATATTTCACCATCCCGAGCGATGTTATTCCTGGACGCACACGATGGATCAGCGTATAACTCGGCTCTCTTTTCAATATCTCATCAATAAAATATGGCCGCTCCGGACGGGGACCCACAATCGACATATCGCCCTTCAACACGTTAAAAAACTGCGGCAACTCATCGAGACGGTATTTACGCAAAACGCGGCCTAAACGCGTGATCCTCCTGTCGCCATCATATGACAACGCCGGTTTCCCGTCAAGCTCCGCCCCATCAAACATAGTGCGCAGTTTCAGTATTTCAAACCGTTTCTTATGCAACCCTACGCGCGTCTGCCTATAAAATACAGGTCCATCGGAATCCATCTTTATTGCCGCGGCCAGAACTGCCATCGGGACAGCCGACAGGATGATCATCACCACAGAAATTGCCACATCGAAAGCGCGCTTTATGTTAAGCGTACTTGCCGAAAGGTGACTGTTCGACACGTCAATATACGGTTCGGAATGCAGATTGATCAACTGCGCGTTGAACATGAACGGCGGCAGACTGTCGGCCGCCACATATATCGGAATATCCAATGCGAAAAGGCTTGTCAGCACATCGAACGTACGATTCCAGCCCTTGGGATGAGGAATCACCACCACCCGCTTGATGTTCATTTCCTGACAGACAGACTCAACATCCTTGATATCATACACCGGCAGATCCGTACCCGATGTGCAATACCGCGACCGGTTTTCATAGTCAATCAACGCAACCGGCCTGATGCCGATGGCCGGATATATTTTTTCCAATTGCCGCGGGAACAGCTGGGGCACAGAACTATAACCGACAATCAGCGTGTCAAACGAGACCTCTCCCCGCTTAAGTTTTTGCTTTGTCTGCTGCGTCAATATCATACGCGGCACATAGACCAGCACGAACAGCAATCCGAACAGAGCCAGAAACATGATGTAGTCACGTTGCCGTTCAAGGGTCAAGTCATTGATAAGCAACACAAAGACCATCAGCAGCGTCCCGATGAAAGCCGTATATAAAGTAGTTGTCAACTCAGAAGCGCGCGAACGCATACTCGTGTCACTGTAAACTCCCGAAAGCCAATAAACGCCCATCATCAAAAGCGGGAACAATATCTGGCCGGCAATCAATGTCGGGAATGTGACAAACTGTGTCAGATCACGGAAAGCATGATTGACAATCGGCAGTTCATAGTAGCGGAACACGCTGAACAGGCCAAAAGCCATATTGGTCGATATATAATCGGCCAACACATACTTCATTCTATTTCGTGATTCAAACAACATTATCTATGGACGGAGTATTTTGATCTGACAATCCGATGATATTTTTATCACTGACGATGAGCGGCGGACAGTCTGATCATCGCGACGATATGAAGCTACATAGTCAACCGAGTCAATGATCTCCCTTGCAATCTGCCCGAATGTAGCCGGTGTGGGCTCTCCGCTGATATTAGCCGATGTCGATACGACCGGACGATGCAGCCGCTGACACAATTCCCGACTGTAACGCTCTTGCGTCAGCCGGATGCCTGCGCTGCCATCCTCAGCCAGCAACTCCACGGCCAGGCCGACCGGATGATCATAAACCACCGTCACCGGGTCCGTTGCCAACTCGACAAGTTCAAACGCCACATCCGGAATATCCTCAACAAATCGCTCAAGCATTCCGACAGAGCCTACCAGCGAGATAAGAGCCTTGGCATCGGCCCGGCGCTTGATCTCAAAAACGCGTCGGACAGCCTCACCATTAGTTGCATCGCAACCTATCCCCCACACCGTATCGGTAGGATACAATATCACGCCGCCCGAGCGCATGCAGCGCACAGCGGCATCAACGTCAGCAGAAAACGTCAACGGTAATCGATCGGTCATTTAGCTATTATTTAGTGCAAAGATAACACAAGGCATTCGGAGAAAAAAACATTAGCCGATTAAAATTTGCAGTTTTTTAGTAGCAAGTTTCGGCAGTTCTTGCTATCTTTGGCATTATTATATCTTTAACCAATTTTTTACAGACAATATGTTTCGCGAAGAAGACTTGGCTCTACTTGAGCAGAAAGGTATCACTCCGGAGCAGGCGGAATCCCAGCTGAAGCGTTTCGCCACCGGATTCCCCTATTTGAAAATTCTCGATGCAGCCCGCACAGGCCACGGCATCACGGTTCTTTCCGACGATGAGCAAAAAGCGTCTATCGACCGCTGGCACAAATATCTTGCCGAAGGAGGCGAGGTGTGCAAATTCGTTCCGGCATCAGGTGCTGCATCACGCATGTTCAAGGCTCTTTTTGAGTTTGCCGACGGCGACTCCGACACTCCCGCACCGGGATCCGATGTAGAGAAACTGATTGCCGACATTGACAAAATGGCGTTCATCAAGGATCTCGACAAAGCTGTTGAAAAGCTTCATGGAATGAACGTTGCCGCATTGAAGGCCGCCGGACGCAACAAAGAGATCATCGCAGCCATCATCAAGCCGGAAGGACTTAACTACGGCAATCTGCCCAAAGGACTGTTGAAATTCCACAGCTATCCGGAAGGCGCGCGCACTCCGGTGGAAGAGCAACTCGTTGAGGGGGCACAGACGGCAGCC
>CAYTLU010000127.1:0-1783 GCA_964438665.1 uncultured Bacteroides sp. | reverse complement strand
TTTCAGCATATGCGCATTGATAAAGGTCTTGTTGTCCAAATACAAATAAACCAATAACATATCGTGGTCATCATATTTTACCGAATCGTATCGAAGGAAGACCTTTCTACCTTTCGTTTTTTCCATCAGGAACTTGGTCGCGTTCCCGTTTACTGACGGTTTTTCTTTGATGCCGAGAAGCCTTACCGTAAGACCATTGTTCAGCATCACGGTATTGGGCGACAAAATCGTCTTTACCGAAAAATATTCCTCGCGCTCCTTGCTGCTCTTATCTATTTTAGAACCGAACTGCAACTGCTTGATGTCTATTTTACTATTCATCTTATGCGGGTCGCTGAACATATAGGGCAGCGCTTTCATTTTGTCGTCGATGTCGAATTTTGCATCATCCTGTTCGAATGAATAATCCGCCTCTCCAAACGGCAATGATGAAACCACCTTCTGCTCGTAATACTGCTTGAAGTCGGGGTTGATTTCATATCCGACAGAGTTTCTTTGCAGATTGCGAGCTGCTAAAGCCGTCGTGCCGCTACCCATAAACGGATCGAATACGGTTTCTCCGGCAAAAGAAAACATCTTTATCAAGCGACGCGGAAGCTCCTCCGGAAATACGGCTATATGTCCGTCTTGTTTCGCCCCTCCGAAGTTCCAATGCGATGCAAAAAAGGTATTCCACTCCTCTTTCGACATCTCCGAGAGTTTCTTCTGCTCAATAGTCGGAATCGGTGCTTTGCCTTGTTTCTTGAAGATGAGTATGAACTCATAGTCTATTTTGAGAATGCCATTTCGCGGATAGGGGAAACTGCCCATAACAGCACCGCCGCCAGTGGTATTCATAGTGGTCTGCTTCTGCCATATGACAGCCCCCATATAATCCATTCCGAGCGTCTCGCAGAAACGGATTATCTCGGTTCTGATAGGGATAACCTTATATCTGCCGTAATATACGGAACGGGCAAACTGGTCGCCGATATTGATGCACAGGCGGCATCCGTCATGCAGCACACGGTAGCATTCCGCCCAAACTGCATTCAGATTGTTGATATAACTCTCATAGCTGTCGTGGAACCCGATTTGCCCGTCGTTTCCATAATCCTTCAGTTGCCAATATGGAGGCGATGTGATTATAAGATGGACGGATTTATCTTTTATACGAGACAAGTTGCGGCTATCTCCTTGTATCAGTCTATGCGTTGTTTTCATGTTCTATCGTATTGCGAGTTTCTATTACCATTTGCAATGTCTTATCCGCCAAATCGGATTCTTCATGAATTATGGAGACAATCCTGTCGGCTAACCATAAACACAGCAAGTCTTCGGTTTCGACATCGAGAATCTGCGAAAGCGTTATTACTTGTCCTCGCTTCGCCCGACGCTCTCCGCGCTCGATGCGGCTGTACATAGGCACATCGATGCCCAATGCAATTGCCATTTGGCGCTGTAGCAATCTGCGGTTCTCCCGCAGCTCTTTTATCTTGTCTCCGAACAACATCTCGAATTGATTTGTCATTTTTTGGCAAATATAATGATTTTATTCCGAATAAGGATATAAACTCCTTGGCTGAATTACATTTCTAAATATTTTCAAGCAACGGGTCTTAATAAACAACATTGTCCTCTCCATCGTCCCGCAATTTCCTTGTTCTGTCTCCGCGCCTTGCCTCCGCGATCTTCTCCCGCTACACCTTATATTATATGTATATGGCGCATTTTTCCGCTTTTCGCTATGTATTGATAATCAATTATATTCCGAAAAGTCGAAAAAATAATTCGAAAAATCTTC
>CAYTLU010000126.1:0-2519 GCA_964438665.1 uncultured Bacteroides sp. | reverse complement strand
AGGTGATATGTCGTTGATTGGTCCGCGACCGTTGCTTCCCCGATATATGCCATTTTACACAGAAGAAGAACTACATCGGCATGATGTAAGGCCCGGAATAACCGGATGGGCTCAGTGTCATGGACGAAATAATGTGACCTGGGATGATAAATTGGCGATGGATGTCTGGTATGTAAATAATGTCTCCTTTAAGACTGACTTGGATATACTGTTTACAACTATTCGAGCGGTTATAAAGCGTGAATCTGTTGAGGTCGCCGGAGTGGAGGCGCTGGATGTCTATCGGAAACGAACAGGGTTTAAACCGAATGATAAATAGGATAATCAAATAAACCATAATAAAGATGAAAAAAGCAATTGTCTTTGGTGCGACCGGTCAGCTTGGCTGTTACAGTGCGTTGGCCTTAAAGCAAGATGGCTTTGATGTAATAGCTGTTGGCCGTCGGCATTCAGATGGGGGATTTTTTGCCACTCAGGGAATTAAGTTCATCGGTGGATTCGACATATCTAAAGTCGAGTCTTTCGGTTTACTTCCGAAAGAGCACTTCGATGTCGTCGTCAATATGGCAGGGACAATGCCGGCTCATGCTGATATGAACATGATGCCCTATGTGCAGAGTATTGTAGTGGGAACGGTCAATTTATGCAACTGGATGAAGGATAATGGTTCAAAAAGAATTGTATTCAATACAACTCCGAGTGATGTGGTAGATTATTGGGGCTCGACCGAACCTATTGATGATGACGCCATTCGGTCGTTCCCTAAAAATGGCAATGACCACGCAGTCTATGCAATCTGCAAACGAGCGGCAACAGATATTCTCGAACATATGCGAATTGCAGAAGGCTTCGAACCTTGCGTTTTCCGTCACTTTATGGTATATGGTTGGCATCCTGATGCATACTACTATCTCAACGGAGAGAAAAAAATGTTGCCTTGGCGATATATGATTCGCAGATGCATCAACGGTAAAGGTATTGATGTTTATGGCGACCCGACTCGACTTAAGGAACTTCTTTACATCAAGGATTTTGCAGCCGCAGTGGTTCGCGCAGCGAACACCCATATTTGTGGCATTTTCAATCTTCCGGGTTATAAGCCGTATTCTTTAGATGAAATGGTAGACGGTATCATGCATACTTTCGCTTCAAAAGATGCCCAAAAGAAATATAGCCCGAATATGCCTGACACCCCTCAGATATTGCTTTCAGGAAGAAAAAGTGCGGAAATTCTAGGCTGGCAACCAAAATGGACATGGGAAGCAGCTTGTGAGGACATGAAGCATGAGCTTCAGGCGAATCCCATAGAATTAATGTGGGGCGCCATTGAAGCAGAAGATACAATCCACTGATTCGGCTATCATGACTCTAAGTCAATTGGATAATATCTCCAAGGAATTCGGTACACCATTCTATTTAATGGATGGTGAACAATATCTCAAGAATATCAACTCTTTCAAGGCAGCATTTAATTCAAGATGCAATCTTGTCATCGGCTATTCTTTTAAGACGAACTATGTCCCGGCGCTATGTAAAATAGCCAAAGATGCAGGTTGTTATGCAGAGGTCGTCTCCGAGATGGAATATGCCTTAGCCAAGCGCATCGGCTTTGAGCGTATAATCTTTAATGGTCCGATAAAAAACGAATCCGTTCTTATCGAAGCTCTCAACGACAAAGCCGTGATCAATCTGGACTCACTATACGAGGTTGATACGGAACTCCGCTTTAGAGAACGGCATACCGACATTCCTATTTCAGTCGGTTTACGCCTCAATATAGGACTGACCAACGATTCAGGTGCTTCCAGAATACAGTGTGGACTTAGAGTGGGGCGGTTCGGTTTCCCGAGAGAACTAATCGGGAATGTCATCTCGCGCCTGAGAACAGCCGGTATTAAGATAATATCACTTCATGGCCATACATCATCATCTGACCGTGCCGTTGCCAACTACAAGATAATAGTCCGGCAGATGCTTGAAATCTGCGAAACTTATAGCCTTGATGATTTGCGATATTTCGATGTGGGAGGAGGCTTTTTCGGTGCGGCTGCCGAAGGCACCGATACCAGCGGGAAACCAACTTATGAGGATTATGCGGAGTGCATTGTGGGGGAATGTAGCTCAAACGATTGGTTCAGGAGGGTAGCGCCTTTCGTAGTAATCGAGCCGGGTGTGTCCGTAACGGCCAATGTATTCAGCTATGTTTCGAAAATCTTTCAGGTCAAGGAAATCTGTGGTCAGAAATTCCTGACCACAGATGGGACTGTTTTTGATGTAAAGCCGACAATGCACAGCAATAATCTTCCGCATTTTTTTTATACACATAAAGAGAGTGCTCAGACATATTTGGCTAATCTTGTGGGGTCAACCTGTATGGAGAAGGATGTGATACTAAAGGATATCGCTGTTCCCGCCTCGATTGCCCATGGTGATTATGTCAGAATTGATGGTGTCGGAGCCTATACTATAGTTTTGTCGCCAACATTTATCAATTATCTTTCGCCCATAATAGAGTTGAA
>CAYTLU010000125.1:0-4796 GCA_964438665.1 uncultured Bacteroides sp. | reverse complement strand
TATATTCCACTCATCCAAGCAAAACGCGATTTTTCGCGCTTAGCAACCACCGTCCGGCATCGCATTCAGCGGCGGCGGGCAAAGAATTCGCGCATCAGGGCGGAACATTCTTCGGCAAGCACGCCGCCGGTCACTTCCGTCTGGGGGTGATAGGCGCGATCCGTAAATGTCGAGCAGCCACGCTTTTCATCCGCAGCCCCATACACCAACCGCCCCAGCTGGCTCCAGCCGATTGCCCCACCGCACATCAGACACGGCTCCACCGTCACATAAAGCGTGCATTCCGGAAGATATTTGCCGCCCAGCGTCTGAGCGGCTGCCGTGATGGCCTGGATTTCGGCATGGGCGGTAACATCGCCAAGCGTCTCCGTCAGATTATGGCCGCGCCCCACTACTCGCCCATGCGTAACCACAACAGCCCCAACCGGTACTTCCCCGGCTTCGGCAGCACGCCGCGCCTCGACAAGTGCCATGCGCATAAACCGCTCATCTTTATCCTTTTCAGCGTCCATATTATGCCTACATTCAAAGTTTGATCACCATCCCCTCATCTGCGCCGATGACATTGTCAAACTCGCGCCGCGCATCAGCCACAAGTGTCTCTATATCCGTATATCGTTTCGAATAGTGTCCGATCACCAATTTCCCCACATGCGCCATCCGCGCTATGCGGCCGGCATCTGCCGCCGTCGAATGGCCTCGTTCGCGCGCTTGCGCGGCAAGATCCGAATGATAGGTCGCTTCATGATAAAGCACATCAACGCCTTCAACCACTCGCGCAACTTGCTCGTCAAACATCGTATCGGAGCAATAGGCATAACTGCGTGACGGATCGGCATCTTTGGTCAGCAACTCATTCGGAATCACCTCGCCCGATGGCTTTACGTAATCAGCACCGCATTTGATTTCATGCAACTTTGAAACCGGAATTTCATGAAATTTCGCCATATCGCCGCGCAAATGCCGGAGTTTGGGAGTTTCGCGAAACAGATAGCCATAGCAGGCTATGCGGTGATACAGTGGAAAAGCATCAACGGTAAGCGAACCCGACTGAAACACGCGCCCGCCATCACCGTTGATCGGTTCAAATTCAATATCATAAGTGGTCTGACGGCAGAAAAAATCCGCCATCGTTTTCATAACGGCGAGACCCTCTTCAGGCAGATGGATCACCACCCGACCCGAACACTCATGAAGAGCAAGCGTTGACAGCAATCCCGGCATACCAAGACAATGGTCGCCATGCATGTGGCTGATGAAGATATGGTTGAGACGTGAGAAATGAAGACCCATCTTGCGCATCATGCGTTGAGTGCCTTCTCCGCAGTCAATCATCAGAAGTTTATCGCGAAAATTGACCACCTGCGCCGCCGGATTATGCCGGGGCGTAGGCGTAGCAGAGCCGCATCCCAATATGTTGACTTCAAATTTTTCCATATATTCAGGCTGCCAATTTATTGCATTATCTCCACAAAAATAACAAAATTTCCGCATATCGCCGCTTTTTTGTTGTATCTTTGCAAAATGCTGTTTTATCCGCAGCCCTGTTTTTTCAATATGAACTCCGGAAGACTAGACAAAGATGCCATATCGCAGCCTGAGCTATGGAAGCTCGCGCTGACCGTCAGGGAAAGACGTTTGGATGTCGCCTTATTCCCGCCGGTCACTCGTCAGGAAATGATCTGGCGCGCCTTTCCTTTCGACACCGCCGCAGCCGGAACCCTCAAAGCAATCGAAGATGTCATTTATGACAACCCGCTGCTTTTGTGCGACTTCAAGAGTGTTGACTGCATTATCGACAACACTCCGGAGCTGCTTCTACCATCAGCGTTGCCATCGGCGCAGATCGCCGGATGCTACGACCGTTCCATCGCTTCCGCAAAGCAGGAGGCGACCGATCCTTTTGACATCGAGACCTTCGCAACCGGCGACCCCGACTGCTGCGTGGCCGTGTGCCAGTCCCCGGAGATAAGGGCGTTTTTCACGCGCACATTCTATAATGTCCGGTTCGACTCGCGGATTGCCGCTTTATGCCGATATTTTATCATCCACAGCAGCGGACAGCAAGATGGTCCGGAAGTCAACGTGATTCTGCTCGACAAACGCCTGACTCTTATAGTCACTGACCGAGGCCGACTGTTGATGGCAAACAATTTCTCCTTCGTAAAAGGAATCGATGCGGCCTACTATATCCTTGCTTCGATCAGCAGCCTGGGGCTCGACCGCGAGTCTGTCGCCGTCTGCATATCCCCCGCCGTCAACGAAGAAGACAGCTCCATAAGCGACATTCTCAACCGGTTCATCCCGCACACAAGCCCGATTCCCTTCCCTATGCTTCGCTACCGCGCATCGAGGCTGACCCTTCACGCGCCATTTGAATTAATCACACGTCCGATATGCGAATAATACGAGGTAAATACGGACATCGTCGATTCAGCGTGCCGACCAACATAACAGCACGGCCTACAACCGACTTCGCTCGCGAAAACATTTTCAATGTCATCGAAAACATGATTGACATCGAGGGCATCGCGGCGCTCGACCTTTTCGCCGGAACCGGTGCCATATCTTTCGAACTGCTTTCGCGCGGAGCCGCCGCTGTGACGACAATCGAAAAAGCGCCGACACAGATCCGATTCATCGAAAAAGTCGCCGCCCAATTGAACGAACGCAACCTCAGGCTCTTACGCGGCGATGTATTTAAATATCTTGACACCGCCCCCAAACGCGCGTTCGATTTTGTCTGGGCCGACCCGCCCTATGACATGCCCCGATTCGAAGAAGTTCCCGAACGCATTCTCGCTTCCGACATTCTCCGGCCGGGAGGACTGTTCATCATCGAACACTCCCGCATGCGCAACTTCTCTGCGCTCCCGCATTTCCACAGCCACCGCGCCTACGGCAGCGTCAATTTCTCCCTGTTTCTAATCCCCGACAACAACCTATAACCGTTTAATCTGCAGACTCATGGCAAACAACCGAAACAACCGGACATTCACTCAATGGTGCATTCGCTATCTGATGAATTTCAGCCTGATAACGATAGTGTGCCTTCTGATCTACATACTTTTCTTCACCGACACTTCTGTGCAGACAACATACCACTATGAACAGATGGCCGAAAATCTGCAAAAGGAGATTCAACTCGAAAGTGACAGTCTGGAATACTACCGCCGGCTCAACCGCAAACTCGCCTCTGACCCGGTCACAATTGAAAAAGAAGCGCGCGAACAATACCACATGCAGCGTCCGCATGAAGATATCTACGTCATCAAATAATTAAAATTCACAAAAATCTTCACTCTGACATGACACGATCATCAAAATACGACTTCACCATCCCATCATCGCCTTGGCTATGGCTGATGAATCTGGGGCTGATACTCATCGTTGTCGGAACGGCTCTGCCGCTCATTCAGCTTGACAGCGACATTTTCCGATACATCTACACTACCGGAGCGGCTATTGCTCTGATCGGACGGATCGCCGCTCCGAAATACCGCGGCACCATCGTTCGCATAATCCGTCTCAACCGCATTGAATTCTGGAGCAACGTGGCATTCTGCTTCGCCGCTTTCTTCATGTGGTATAACCAAACCGGATCGCGCGACTGGCTCGCTTTCACCCTCGCCGGCGGAGCTCTTCAGATCTACGCATCGCTGATGACCTCTATCACCATGAAAAAGGAGCTCAAATCACGCAACTCTGCAAAAAAGCCTTGAATACTATCACCATAATCACTAATTTTGCGCCCGAATGTCACTAAATCTAACCATCGACCAAGGAAACTCTGCGGCTAAAATCGCCCTGTGGCGCGGCGATTCGCTTGAACAGATGCACATAGTTGCGCATCTAACCCCCGATGTCATCGCCCAATTTTTGCGGTCCTACCCGGATGTCGAGGCTGCCATATACTGTTCTGTTGCCACGCGGGGCACGGAAGCGATGGCCGCGCTGTCAAATATGGTTCGCCACACAATGAGACTCACCCCGGATCTGAATCTGCCAATAGAGATAGACTACGGAACTCCCGGATCGTTAGGAGCTGACCGCGTGGCAGCTGCCGTCGGAGCTTGGGCCACCGTCCCCGGCGAACCGCTTCTGGTGGTCGATGCCGGAACGGCCGTGACCTATGATGCCGTGACCGCCGATGGCCACTTCATCGGAGGCAACATTGCCCCGGGAATGAACATGCGTCTTGAAGCGCTCCACCGCTTCACGGCCCGGCTGCCTCGTGTTGAAGTTCCTCGCGAGTTGCCGGATGGATTCTGTCTCGGACACGACACCGCCTCCGCTATGATATTGGGTGCTGTCTATGGTATTGTCGGTGCCATGTCATACTACCGCGCCCATCTGCCCGAAAACACAAAAGTCGTCATGACAGGAGGTTGGGCCGGAGAGCTTAGCCGCATATGCGACTTCGATGTCATCGTTGACCCACACCTCGTCAGCAAAGGACTCAACCGAATCCTCTCCTTCAACCAAAACGCCTGACCTATATATTTCATCACGCATCCCATTAATTCTCCCGATTACGCAGTTTATTGAGATTTTTTAGAATTATATAATCGGTTAATTCTGTAAGAATTACTAATTTTGCCCCCGAATAATGCTTTTTTGATGTCAAAAATTCGATCGCGAGGCATCCATTCGTATCAGAAACATGGACACAATAATGACAACTGCCCAACCGAATCGACCGACATCAAAAGCAGAATATTGACTTAAAATGAAAATAACCAACCGACTATCAATTCTTGCAGTGACCCTGACTTGCTTCGGCGCAGCGGTCTCTG
>CAYTLU010000124.1:0-19143 GCA_964438665.1 uncultured Bacteroides sp. | reverse complement strand
ACATTAAGCAAATTTGAATATGCCAACGTGTCTATACCCGTAGCTATCCTGATTTGGTTAATGATTTATCCGATGATGCTAAAAGTGGATTTTCAAAGTGTCAAGAATGTAGGCAAGCGTCCGAAAGGAATAATAGTCACTTGCGTTACAAACTGGCTGATAAAGCCATTTACCATGTTCGGAATAGCTTATTTGTTCTTCTATGTGGTTTTCAAAGCCTTTATACCTGCCGGATTAGCCGAAGAATATTTAGCCGGGGCGGTATTATTGGGAGCTGCACCCTGCACGGCGATGGTATTTGTGTGGAGTTATTTAACAAAAGGTGATGCCGCTTATACGCTGGTACAAGTGGCAGTGAACGATTTAATCATATTGGTAGCGTTTGCCCCTATCGTTGCTTTCCTGCTGGGAGTTGGCGGCGTATCTATCCCGTGGGACACTCTGTTGCTATCCGTAGGGCTGTTTGTTGTGATACCACTTGCTGCCGGGGTCATTACCCGAATAATGGTTATCCGCCGCAAAAGTGTGGAATATTTCAATAAAGTATTTATTAAGAGATTTGATAATTATACGGTGGGTGGACTGCTCTTAACGCTTATTATCCTGTTTTCATTTCAGGGAGAAACGATATTGAACAATCCCCTGCATATCTTATTGATTGCGGTTCCGCTTGTGTTGCAAACGGTTCTGATATTCTTCGTTGCTTACGGTTGGGCGAAATGGTGGAAATTACCCCATAATGTCGCCGCACCTGCCGGAATGATTGGGGCAAGTAATTTCTTTGAATTGGCGGTTGCTGTGGCTATTTCTCTTTTTGGTTTACAATCCGGGGCTGCATTGGCAACTGTTGTTGGTGTGCTGGTGGAAGTCCCTGTGATGTTATTGCTCGTTCGTATCGCCAATCAGACACGCCATTTATTTAACCGCAGATAACCAGATTCCTATGAATTCATTCATTCAAACATTGGAATATTTCGTATTCATCACGTGCGAGCTTGTCGTGCTGTTTCTCACAATCAGCGCGGCGGTCGAAATTATTTTAATGTACATTCCCGAGGATAAAATCCGCACCAAACTTTCGGGGCGAGGCATCGTCGGCAATATCATGGCGGCTGGATTCGGAGCGCTTACACCGTTCTGCGCCTGTTCTACGATTCCGATGACCGTCGGATTTCTTAATGCAGGTGTGCCGTTCGGTTCCACAATGTCGTTTCTGATCGCTTCGCCATTGCTCAACCCAATCATCATCGGTATGCTTGGTGCTATGGTCGGCATCAAGGCTATGGTCGTCTATTTCGTTATCGCTTTCATCGCTTCAGTCGCTTTTGGCTACCTCCTCGAAAAGACGGGCATGCAGCGTTATGTCAAGAACGTAAGGTTCAAAGATGCACATGAAACGAGCGAAAACCGTCGGGCTTGGCCGTTCGGCCGCAAACTCAAAGAAGCGTTTCGCGGTGCTTGGGGCAGCTTGCAGCCCATCATGGGTTACTTGCTCATCGGCGTAGCACTGGGTGCGGGAATCTACGGCTATATGCCGCAGGATTTCGTGCTCGGCATCGCCGGACCGGATAATCCGTTCGCTATACCTATTGCCGCCGTATTGGGTATTCCGCTATACATCCGTGCCGAAACAGTCATACCGATCGGTGTGGCGTTGATGGGCAAGGGAATGAGTATCGGAGCTGTCATTGCGCTCGTCATTGGCGGCGCAGGCATGGCGATCCCTGAAATATCGCTGCTGGCAAGTATTTTTCGCAAGAAATTGGTCGCCATCATCGTGCTGGTCATTTTCCTGACAGCCGTTGTCGTTGGTTATTTGTTCGATATTTTATTATAAATCATTGTATTATGGAGGACAAAAAAGAGAAAAAAGGTTTTTGGGCATCGCTGTTCTCGCCGAAGCCATGTTCCTGTTCGTGCGGGATGCAGATTATCGAAGAGTCTACAAGTGAAACAGAGAAAGTGGAATCGGAAAATAAAAAGTCAAATAACACAAGTAATCAATCTCAATGTTGCTGTCAAGAAGATAAAAATATGTGATTTGTCGGGGTGTAAAACTATTTGTTGATGAAAAGATTTGCAGACAAATTGGAGAAAGAAATAGAGAATCGGCTTAAAAGTATTGAAAAATCCAATTTGAATGTTCTAAAAAAGTCGTTGGAGGCATCGCTTGTATTGGGCGATGCCTTTCAACGGTTGAGGGATTTTATTACGAACTACAAGTTCAAAAGCGAGGTCGAAGAAATAGAGTTTTTCAAGATCATCAAGCCTCGTTTGTATCATCGTTTAATTTATTATCGCAAGGTTTACAACATTGAAATGAACCGCCCGGTAGGAGTGGATTCCCAAAAGGCATATTTAATTGACGAAATCAAGGCAATCAACCGATACAACAACAAACATTCCGATTTCGTGCGCTACTATCGTTCTGGCATGACACACTTGGATTCATTGTATTATTTGCGTAATAGGAACGATACAGCCCTTTACCTCGAATCGTTCCACTACGAACGCGACCCGAAATTTTCTACTAATGCTGATTTCAAGGTGGTGAAATTGTTGTCCAATGAATTGTTATCAACTTATCTGAAAAGTGAATTGGAGGCTCTGGAATATGTAAGGACAGGCTCCGATGATTCACTGCCCTCGGTTCGGCTGACGTGGCAGGACAGCAAGACGGATTTGACGGAACTGATCTATCTTTTGGATAGTAAACGAAGTTTCGGCAATGTACCACTTACACAGTTGGCGGCTTACATCGCCAACGTCTTCAATATACAACTCGACACGAACCTTTCGCGCACGTTCTGCGATATGAAACTACGCAACAATCCTACTCCGTGGATCGACAAGGCGAAACAGGCTCTCTTGCAGCGTATGCGGACATGGAGGCCTCGAAAGAAGAAATAATGCAGAATAATACCGAGTGAGGTAATCGGGCTAAAATCTTCCGATTTTGTGATAATCAACTCGTAAAGTCGGAGAGTTTAGTTTTACGAATTAAAAAATATGTAATTAGATATCAATAATATAGAATATAAATACAACTAAAATATACGAGTCTTGCTATTTGCATTTTTAACTATATACTCCAGTTGTTGAGTTGGGCTATCTTATAAATCAACGCAATAGAATAGTTGGAAAATAAAGTTTCCCAGACCTCGCATTTCCCGAATCCAATAACTCCGACCTTTGTAACGAACAAAACTACAAAGGATTATGAGAGTAATTATCATCGGGGCAAAAGCCTACAAAGGACTCGTCGAACGCATCGAAAAAATAGAGCGATCCGTCGCTTGCGAAAAACTGCAAAACACTCCATCGGACGACGACTGGGTGGACGGCGAGACGATATGCCAGTATCTGGGTATCAGTCCTCGCACGTTGCAGCGGTTGCGGTCGGATCGGGTGATCTCCTATTCGGCCTTGAACCATAAATTCTATTATATGTTGGGCGACATCAAACGGGTGCTGCAAGAACGTTCCGTGAACCGGCGTAAGGAGTAGGTGGCCATGATTGTGGACAAGGAGTATTTCGAGGGTTGGATGCAGCGTCTCGCCGAGCGATTGAAACGTATCGAGGAGTTGTGTACGCCTTCTTTGGAACAGAACCATTCCGTGCTGCCTGATGGAGACAGATTGCTGGACAACTACGACTTATGCAAGATGCTCAACATCTCGAAACGCACGCTGCAACGTTACCGCACCTCGGGCGATTTACCCTATCAAATGATTTATCACAAGACATTCTATCGGGAATCGGACGTATTGCGGTTCATCGAACGTAATTTCAGTCATTTCCGAAAATTGAAAAAGGAACGGGAAAATAATTCGTTCGGAAAAAGACAATAAAATCGGCCGTAAATTTGTTGTATTACCAAATATTGGTAACTTTGCAAAAAAAGGAGGTGAATTATGAAAACGACATCGGTAGCTTTGGGTGCTTATTTCGAGAACTTCATCCAGTCCACGATCGCACAGGGGCGTTATAACAATGCCAGCGAGGTGGTGCGTGCCGGGCTGCGTCTTTTGGAGGAGCAGGAAAACAATGTCGTGGCATTGAAAAGCGCAATCGACGAGGGTGTGAACAGCGGCATCGCCGTAGGGTTCGATCCCGAGCAACATCTGCAGACGTTGAAAATGCAGCGAAAAAATGGCTGATCTGCTTTTCTCGAACAAGGCCGTCGAGGACCTCGCGAACATCTGGAATTATACGGTCGAAACATGGTCGGAAGGCCAAGCCGACAAGTATTATGCGTTGCTCGTCGCTACCTGCCGGCAAATTGCCGACAGTCCTCGGCCGTTGGGCCGAGAGTACACGGAAATCATGGCCGAATTATACGGATACCGAACGGGTAAACACATAGTTTTCTATCGGACCGTTCCCGAGAATGCAGTGGAGATCGTGAGAATCCTGCACGAACGTATGGATTTGAAGAACCGAATCGGAGAGTATGGTAGGTGATTCGATATAAATAAAAGCCGACGGCGGTACCGTCGGCTTTGTCGTTACATCTTGATACCCTTGTTAGCGCCGGATTCGTTTTTGACCTGCGTCCCGACACGCCCGATGACAATACGTCCGCCGGAGGCATCGGCTATCTGTTGCAGGCGCGACGGAATAAAAGGTTGTCTGCCACCTTCCGGCTGCGTATGTCGCGGACTATCTTCCATTAGTGCGGTATCCTCTATCTTCTCCGCCTCCTCTTCGACAGGTTTCAGCGACAACTGAATCTTTCGCTCCAACTCCGTCATTTGGGCGCGCAGGGCCGCCAGTTCGGATTCCTTGCGCCACGTTCCCTCCACCACGCTTTGCAGAGTGGGAATGTCTTTGGCTAGTTCCTCGTTCTTCTTCTTGAAGTTCTCCAACACCGTTTCGATGGTCGAAAGGGCATGTATGAAGTTGAGCGAAGCCAAGCGCGGATCTGCAGCAATATTCCCGTGGTTGTAGGAGTATAGGTAATCGGCTTCGCCGCGCGCATAAAAACGGTTCTGCGTAAGGTCGAATCCGTCCTTTTCGGTCGTTTCGCTCTTTACGAGCAGGTCGAATCCATATAGGCTTCCGATGGGTTGCAATTCACCACCCGTTCGGGCCGTCGTGGCGATATGGTTCAACTGTCTGCCGATGAGCTTTGGGTCTGCGGTTTCGAGGCCGTCGAGTTTCACGGGATTACGGTACGAGCCGTCACTGTTCAGCTGCACACGGGCTTTGAAATGTTCCAAATCTTTGTTTACACCCTCGATTTTGGCATCGTTCTTCTTCATGGCGGACAGAATGGTGTCCAGCTTGTAGCGGCTCGACGACTTGCCGCGCACGAACGCCTGACGCTCGCTTTCGAGCGTGGCTATCTTCTTCTCCAAACGGGCTTTTTCCAGTAAGTCAGTGTTGCCCGAAAGAATGGCGACGTATTCGGAAAAGTTCATACCCGACTTCTCATCGATAGCCCCCTCGTCAATCGTGCGGCTGCCCATATTGTTGGTCTTAAGCTGGCGGATGAAAAGCTGCTTGTTGTGCAGCAGTCCGAACTTGTAGGCGTCGAGCGACTTCTCAACGGCATAGAGAATCACGTCCACCTTGTTGTCGGCATGGTATTTCGCCACTTCGTTTCCGGTGCGGATGCCGCGGCCGTCGCGTTGTTCGAGGTCGCTGGGCCGCCATGGACTGTCCAAATGATGAATCGCCACGCACCGTTTTTGGGCATTCACACCCGTGCCGAGCATTTCGGTTGAACCGAACAGCACACGGATTCGCCCGGCGTTCATGTCGGCAATCATGGCCTTGCGGGACTTCTCGGTAGTCGCCTCCTGTATAAAGCGCACCTCGCTCGGTGGAATGCCGTAATCCTCCACGAGTTTGCGCTTTACCTCGGAACAGACGTTCCACTCTGCACCGGATTTGTAGGTTCCCAGATCAGAGAATACGAATTGTGTCCCTTTCTGTTTGTCGAAACGACGATAGTAATCCGCGAGCATTTTGGCACAGTGGCTGGCCTTGTTATCCACGTGGTCGCCGTAGCGGTCGGGGTCAATCATACGCATATCGAGCGACATTTTGCGGGCATAGTCCGTCGCGATGAGCATCTTGGCTTTCTCCTCGCTTTCAGAGAGCGGCGCGCGACCCAGCAGCTCGCCCTTGCCGTTTTTGGCGAACTCCATCAGTCTGCCGATAAACTCTTCTTGGTCGGGTGTCGGTGGGATGTTGTGCAGAATCTCGTTCTTCTGCGGACGATCGATGCCGATATCCTCGGCCGAACGATAGTCGGTGATCTCCGAGTAGAACGCCGCCAGCTCCGGGACTTTGATGAAATATCGAAAACGTTCTTTCTGCACGACCACGTTGGTTACGGAGAACTCGTAGTCGATGGTCTTCTTGGCGAAAATGGCCGCCCATGCGTCGAAGGTGCGGATGTTCTGCCGTTCCAGCTCTTTTGGGCGCAGGTATTTGAACAGCAGGTACAGTTCCGTCAGGGAGTTGGAAACGGTTGTACCGGAGAGAAACGTGGCACCCAGATCACGTCCCGTGCGCTCCTGTATGGTTCGCAAGGCGAAGAGCATATTGAGAGCCCGCTGCGATCCGTCAGGGGTGCCCAGCCCCGCCACGCGGTCATGGCGCGTGGTAAAGGTCAGGTTCTTGAATTTGTGGCTCTCGTCCACGTAGATGTGGTCGATGCCCATCAACTTAAAATCTACCGCATCGTCCTTGCGTGTTTCAAGAGTGTGCATGACGGTCTTCAACTTGGCTTCCAGATTTGCCTTGCGTTTGAGGCAGCCTTTGAGCATGGCGCGGGATACCTCCCGTCCCTGCAATTGCAGAACGGAGAGGTTCTCGTCCACGCTGTCCAGTTCGGACTGCAAAATCTCCTGCTGCACCTCCGGTGATTGGGGTATCATGCCGAACTGCTCGTGCGAAAGAATCACGGCATCCCAGTCGTTGTTCTTAATTAGGTTAAAAATTCGCTCGCGGTTCTTGGGCGTGAAATCCTCCTTGCCGGGATAGAGGACCTTTGCATTCGGATATGCTGTGCAGAACGTTCGCGCAATCTCGTGAATGTTGGCTTTCAGTCCGATGATAAGGGGCTTGTTGGCCAGCCCGAGACGCTTCTTCTCGTAGGCTCCGCAGCACATGATGAGGGTCTTTCCGCTGCCCACCTCGTGGTCAATGATTCCGCCACCAAGCATCTTGTCCATCCAGACGGCATCTTTTTGACTGCGGTAAAGATCGGGAATGCCAAGTCCTTTGAGGTCGAGGCCGGGAAATGTCTGGTGCGACCCATCGTACTTCGGACGCACGAAGCAGTTGAATGTGCGGTTGTACAGGTCTGTAAGCCGATCCTTGAAGTCAGGCGTCTGCTCGCGCAGCCAGTCCGGAAAGACATTGCGTATCTCGTCGATCTTGCTGTTGGCAAGCTGTATGGCCTCGCCGTCGCGTACCTTCACCTCTTTCAGCTCCCCGTCGATGAGCTTGGTCACCTTCTTGGTGATGTCGGGCGAGGTGTTTTGCAGGGCGTGCTTCAACAAATGGACGCCGTTGTATTTGCGACTCTGCGAATCGACGGCATACTGGTTCAGAATCTTTGCGTTCAGCATGGAGGCCTTGACGCTGTATTCGTCGATGTCGGGAGCGTAGTTTACCTTGACCTCTGTATCGAGCAGCGAGGAAGCGAACTTTTCATAGACGCCTTTGGGAATCCAGCGTTCTCCGAAGTTGAAATCGAGATCGTCGAAAGCAATGGGTTTCGGGGTAGCTGCCCGCAGGGCTTCGAGCGATTCCCGTATCGCCTCGTCGTCGGGGTGTTGTTCCAGAAAGGCCTGCACCCGGTCGGCTTTCTCGATGACGTTGCCTGCAATGAACTTGTCTGCAATCTCGTAGCAGTTGATCAAAGGATTGAAATAGATGCGTCCTTTCAACTCTTCGAGCATCTGCGGCTGCGTGGCTCCCGTAAGCGAGGCCATGTATTCCAGATCAACTCGTCCGTATTTGTTCAGGCTGGCGACCAGTGCCTCGTTCGTATCTTCTGCATGGGTGATCTCGTTGGGATTGAAAGCTACGGGATGGTCGAAAATATCAGCCTTGCGGGCTTTGCCGTCGATGTAGCGTTCCAGCGACAGAATTTCCGTCCCTCGCGCATCCATCTTGATGAGGTCGAGGTTGCGTTTGTCGTTGAGCCGTCCGAAGCGTTCTGTGAAATCGTCGTAGAGCCGGTTGAGCATCTCACGCAGGGCGGGATTCTCCGTCTGTGTCTGCGCCTCGTTATCGTAGAGGTGGAAATAGGTGTCGCGAATCTCGATGTAGTGTGAGGCTTTCGTGCACTGTGCCGGCGAGATACTCAATGGGTGGAACATGGGACGCAGGGCATCGAGGTCGCGCAGATAGCCGACACGACCGTTTTCATCCATCGCCAGTGTCCCCTCCCGATAGTGCAACAGCATTTCCCCGCCGAAAGCACGTGGCTTGGTATCGGTCGGCGTGCGGGGTGATGCGGCACGCGGTGCTTGTGCTGTCAGTTGCTGCTCCTGACGCTCGGCGGACTCTTGCCGAAGTTCCGCCCGCCGTTCAGGCGAAAGCCCCATCATCATCTCATAAAACCCGTTGATCGGTGGATTGTCCTCCCAATTCAGACTTGCATACAACTCATCGGGATCGTTCGCTTGCGGCTCCGACGGTGCGGCCTGCTCCGCAATAGGTTCCGGGGGCTGTGGCTCCGACAGCGCAGGTTGGGCAAACATTGACGGCTGAATGACCTGTTTCCGTGCAGACGCACGGCGGTTCCTGCGCTTGGAAGCTGTCTGACTGCGTTCCTGTTCGGTGAATCCGAACAGATCGTAGAGCGTCAATAGCGGATCCTGCGGCACGACGGTTTGAGCAGCTTGTGTAGTGGCCGGAATGTCGAAAAGCGAACCGGCGGGTTCGGCGACTGCTTGTCGTACAGGCTCCGAAGTCGCCTGCACCACCGTATCGGCCGGCTCTGCGGCACCGAAGTCTTCGGGTTGCGGCGGGGCGGTCTCCCATATTCGCCGCTCTTTCTCCGTCGCCCACGTTCCGAACTCGGCCAAATCATCTCCCGATGGAGTGGGTTCCGCGGCTTGCCGCGGAGTTGCGTCGAGCGCTGTAAGTTCTCCCGTTTCGGTGTCGAGGCTGTATCCTTGTGCCGCCATCTCGGCGACGGCGCGGCTGGGTTCCTCCGATTCGACAGCAGCCGTTCGGATTCGTTGCGGATGTAAAGATGCTTGTTGCCGCACTTCGTCGGCAGGAGCATGGGATAGGTAATAATCTATATTGAAGTTTGTGCGGAGATCGTCCGAGAGCATTCGCCGCAACTCGTTGGCTATAGCGATAATACCACCTGTGTATGTGAACTCCATTGCGGGTTTCCCATAAGGGTCTGTACCGACCTTTGCGTCGGTATGGATTACCCGATCAAATGTTTGGAACAGGTTGTTCACCCGAATGCCGTTCGACAGCTTGCGGGATTCGATGAAATCCAGCTGCCGCGGGGTCAGCTCACCCGTAGCGGCTTTCTTCTGCAAGATGATAAGGTCGCTGCCGACCTCGGTTCCGGCATGTTCGGAGAAAAGATTGTTCGGGAACCGCACGGCCGATACGACGTCGCACCGTTTCATCAGCCATTCGCGCACGGGACGTCCCTGTTCGGCATTGAGTACGCCCTGCGAGGTAATGAAGGCCATGATTCCACCCTCGCGTACCGTATCGACTGTCTTCATGAAAAAATAGTTGTGCAGTGCGCGCGTGCCTTGCCGTCGCACCGGATCGGTATGGGTCGAGAAAAACGGGTCGAACAACGCCACGTCCCCAAAAGGAATGTTGCTCACAGCCATGTCGTAATGACCGGCGTACTTGGGCTCGATCGTTTCATACCCCTGCGCCCGCACACGGCTTCTCGGATGCAGATGTTTCAGAATAAGAGCCGTTGCAGGGTCTTTCTCGAAACAGGTTATCTCGACGAAAGGTTCGTGCATCTCCACGATTTTCGGAAAAACGCCCGTGCCAGCACTGGGGTCGAGAATGCGTCGGGGTTCGATGCCGCGTCTCCAGATCGTATCGACGATTGCCTGCGCGACTTCGGGCGGCGTATAGAATGCTGTTAGAACAGAGGTTCTGATTCCGTCGATGTAGCGTTTGTACTCCCGTTCACCGGTGGCATTGCTTTTGATAACCTCGTGCAGTTCCGCCACAAGGTCGGCCATGCCGTCGGCTTTCAATTTTCCACTCGGAGCATCCAGCACCTCTTTGATGGCCCCGAAGCCACTGTACGCAGTAAGAAGCGAAAACTCTTCCGATGTGAGGTCGTGCGGCTCCCGTTCGAGCGCGAAAGCTGCTTTCAGCGCGTCAATATTCCGGCGAAGATGCGCCTTTTTATTGTAAGCCATCTTCCAGCAAAATTTGAACGGTTCCTACGAGTTCGGTGTAGAGCAGGAAGTATTCCGGTGTCGCGATGAAATCGTCAGCAAGATCGTACTTCGTCAGCACGTCGCGGAATGCGGGCAAAGTTAGCAGCCTGAGTGCGACCACACGGGCGGCATCTTCGGGAACTTCCGAGGCAAACTCGTTCCAAAGGATATGAACCAATATGCTGTACGGTGAGAAATGAAGTCCGTGGTACAGCTCCTCGCTTGCAGCTGCTTCGGCTTCGGTATGGGTGCTTCCCACACGGATCGCATCGCTGTATATCTCGGCGGCACGGTCGGCGCGATCGGCAATGAACGACGTATCGGCAGCGAGCAGCGGATGGCTGTCGCGCAGATATGAGAGGAGCGAAAGTCCGTAATAGGACAACTTCCCCGATGGGGTTTGTCGGTTGTCTGACATGACTTGGATTTTTTAGTGGTTGGAAAATGGAAAAGCGAAAAAGGCGCTCCGGGTTCCCACCCGAAGCGCCGCCACTAAAAAATCCATTAGACAAGCATCATCTCGTCATGATAAGATTCTTCAGTGGCAAAGGTAACGATTATTTTCGTTTATTTCCTTTCCCCGTTTTTAGTTTATTGTGCGGCGTGAAGTCGAAGACGGTTTTATACTCTTTGTCGAGCATGACAGCCGCGTCGAACGTCTCGCCGCTACTCTTGGCAAATCCTTTGATGACCGAGGTCTTGCCTTTGGTCAGCAGATCGGAGAGCTGGACATCCGTCAGTTCCTTGCGGGCGACAGTGCGCCATATCGCAAGTTCGCAGTCGGCATTTTGGCATTTGGCGACTTTGGGATAGAAAACAACCTGCTTTCCGCAACGGGGACAGACGGTTTCACCCCGTCTCTGCGAGCTTTCCTCCTTAACCTCCAATAGTTCTTTGGCGATTTGTGCGGCATAGACTTCTATACCTCGGTGGAACGTGAAAGCATCCATTTCTCCGGTGGTGATTTTCGCAAGAGCCAACTCCCAACCGCCCGTCATGGCGACGTCGGCGATTTTCTTGTCCTTGACGATACCGTACACGTATAGCCCCTTGTCGGTCGGGATAAGCAACTTCTTTTCGCGGCGGATGTAGTCGCGGGCGAAGAGCGTCTCGATGATGGCGGCACGGGTCGCTGGTGTTCCGATGCCGGAATCTTTCATCGCCTCGCGTTCGGCCTCGTCCGTCAGTTCACGCCCTGCCGTCTCCATTGCGGCCAGCAGGGAACTCTCCGTATGAATGGGGCGCGGCTTGGTTTGTTTCCGTTCCACGTCGCAACCTTTTACCGGAAGTCCGTTTCCATCCTGCAATACGGGCAGTGCCGCCGTCGTATCGTCCATCCGCTCCTCCGGCTCCCGCCAAACTTTGCGCCAGCCGCCCTCTCGGACGATCGTACCTTTGGCGACGAACTCCATGCCACCACATTCCAGACGGGCGGTCGATACGTTTTTGATGCAGACCCCTCCGAAAGCTTCGACCATACGGCCTGCAATCAGGTCGTAGATCGTCTGCTCCTCGGGCGACAGGCTTGTCGGCATTACCTCTGTAATGAGCAAGGCGTGGTGATCTGTCACCTTGTCGTTGTCGATGCTACGACGGCTGGTCTCCGAACCGGATACAGCGGTCGCCTCCCGCCCGAATTGCGGATGCTCACGCAAGGACACGAGGAGCGTGCGGATCTCGGTAGCGACGTCTTCGGGAATGTACCGCGAGCCCGTGCGGGGATAGGTGATGTGCTTCTTTTCGTAGAGCGTTTGCGCAATGCCAAGCGTCTTGTCGGCCGAGAAGCCGTAGCGCGTGTTCGCATCCTTCTGAAGTGTTGTGAGGTCGTACAGCAGGGGCGGCTGCTCCTTTACCTCCTTGTGCTCAACCGTGATGACGCGCACCTCGTCGGCATCCATGACGGCGGCATAGGCCGCCTGTGCGGCCTCCTTGTCGTCGAACCGTTGTACAGAAAGAGCGGTGAAGAGCGTAGCGCCTTTGGACGTAGCGAGTTTGAGTTGGAAATAGGTCGCAGGCTCGAAATCCTTGTTTTCCAGATAACGGGAGCAGATGATGGCCAGCGTGGGAGTCTGGACACGTCCCAGCGACCATACGCCGCGTCCTGCTGCGATGGAGAGAGCCTGCGAAGCGTTGATGCCGACAACCCAATCGGCCTCGCTACGGGCTTTGGCCGAGAGGTAGAGGTTGTCGTACTCCTCGCCCGGCCGGAGGTTCTGCAATCCTTCGCGGATAGCCTTGTCAGTAAGGCTGTTAATCCACAGTCGCACGAAAGGTTTGCGGCATTCCAAAAACGAGTAAATGTAGCGGAAGATCAATTCGCCCTCGCGTCCTGCATCAGTCGCGACGACGATACGGTCGGCCATATTGAACAGCTCCTTGATGACTGAAAGCTGTTTCAGTACACTCGGATCAGATTTGTACTCTTTGCCCTCCCTGATCTGACGAGGCAGGAGGATGAACTTCGGTGGCAGGATAGGCAGGTTTTCTGCCTTGAAACCCTCGATGCCATACTGCTGGGGCATAGCGAGCTGAACGAGGTGCCCGAAAGCCCATGTTACAACATAGCCGTTTCCCTTGATATAACCCTCCTTGCGGTTCTTGGCACCCACGATGGCGGCGAGTTCCCGCGCTACCGAGGGCTTTTCTGCGATGATTACTTGCATGATTCGGATTTTTTAGTGGTTCTGTTGTTCTTGCTCTTTTTTCAGACGAGCGATTAGCTTGCGGTCGTAGTAAACGTGTTTGCTGTTTTCGTCGTCCTCCAGTTCATCCGGCGGCAGACGTTTTCCGACATGGATATACAAGGCGATAATACCGATATCAAGGAGAAACAATACTCCTATAATCCAATAGATAGTCTCCATGTCTCTAATGTTTCAAGCCTTTGGATGCAGTTTTTCGATAGGTGCGTGCGACTCGCTTTTCCTGTGCAGGCGTGGGCTGCTGCTGTCCCTGTTTGAGCGGCTCTTTCACGTTCTTGACGGTTTCGACCGTCTTGCCCTCGGAATTGACAGCCACCTGTGTACGGCTCTCGCCGGCAGGTTTCACCTCGGCACCCTGTCGTTTGGCGCGATCGGGATTCCATTTGAAGAAGTCCATTTTGCCCAGCGCGAAATTGGGCTTGACCCAAGCGTTGAAAGGTTCGCCCTGACCGTCTTTAACCATGCCCTTGATGTAGAATGCCTTGACGTTAGCACGCTTGGACGGGTCTTTGACGGCCTCCGACCATTGTTTGTAAGCCTCGTCCGGAACGGCGGCTTTGAGAATCATGTGATGAATCGTGAGTTCGGGAGCCTTGCCCATTTCCTTTGCATTGCGTTCGCCTCGCGCGGCGCGCTGCTGCGTGTGGATCGCTCGATTCTCGGCCTGATACCGTTTGCGATCCAAACCGTCGTAGGTAAATTCGTAGTTGCGTTCGGCAGCGTCAATCTGGATATAAGCATCCCGCTTGTATCCTGCGCGAGTAGTATATCCCTCCAACAGCACCTTGCCGCCGCTGTAGAAGTCCATTTGCCGGTCTTCGGAGAGTTTGGTATTTTTGATAGCAGCACGCTTCTCCAACAGCTCGACAGGCATATATTCCAGCATATTAGTCCACTTGTCGCGCGAGACGTAGCAAGGGGTCAGCTTCCCCTGCTCCAGTTCGAGATTGATTATCTTGCCGGCATGACGGCCGTTTGTGAGGTTGTTTTTCACCTCGTCGTCGAGCAGCACACCGTGGAAAGGCGCATCGAGGTCAGGCTTCTCCTGCCAGTAATGCGGGATGACTTTGAGGGAGTCGTCGGCCTGCTCTTCGAGCGATACGCGCCCTTTGGTGGCCACACGCAGGCCACTCTCCAATTCGGGATTCATATCTACCAGTCCGTTCGACTTGTGGCCGTAGGACATGGCCCGCAGGTGCGGTTTGATGTCCTCCATACGGATACCTTTCTTGGCCAGATCGTCGAGGTCGATTTTCGAGGTATCCAACGGCTCAAAACGTTGCTCTTGCACTTGAAGCCGTTCGGCGGGATTCACCCGATACTGTTCTAGAGCCTGCGGGTCGAAGTCGATTTGGAAAAGCCTGTCGAACGCACTTTGGACCATGATGAAAATACCCGTGTGCGAAGGGTTTTCGGCCTCCTGCATAAATTTCTTGAAGAATGTTTCGAGCGCCGCATCCTGTGTATTCACGCTGAGCAGATTCGACACATTTTGTTGGGTAGGTTCGACGGTGTGGAGATTGCCCACCGAATCCATACCTGTAACGGCTCTGATGCGTCCGTCGTCGGCTTGTTGAACGAGCATGACTTGCTTGGCATCGTTCGTTTGTTTTTCGTCCATAATACGATGATTTTAAGTAGCACCAATAGCGGTGTAAGGGCGAAAATAGGGGCAAGAATTTGATTGAAAAAGAGTTATACGCTCTATGGATGTATGAGGCAGCGAAGTGGCCGTTTGTGGCGACGAAAAATCAAAAATATTATTGCCAGCCCTAATTTCCCCTTTATAATACTAAAATATAATTGATTTGCATTTTTATGAAGCAATAATTTTGCTATCTTTGTAATCAAAATATTTCATTGCTTATGAAAAGATTTTGTATATGGTTACCGACTGTTATCCTGTTATTGATTCCGATAGCATTTTTTATTTTTCATGCTTGTGGATATGAAGTTTATATAGTCAATGGAGAAAAATATCCGTGGATTGTTAACTCTGAAGAATTATTGAAAGTTGATTCATTAAGTAATAACTCAATGGAATTACTTATGTCGTTAAAACGCGATGGGCTGGTTTTATCTCCACAAGAATATACGAATCATACATATAACTTTTTTTCATGGCTGCTTACTATTTTAGTGGCAGTAATCGGTATTGTTGTATTAGTGTTTGGATTGAACGTTGATAAAAAAATAGAAACAATTATCAATTCTCATCTTAAAACTAAATGGTTGGAGTTGATGAGAATAGACAAAGAGGTAGACGCTACAATTGGAGGCATTATTGATGATAAGATTGGTAGTGGTTTATCAGATATATCTCATAATCTTGAAGAATTGAGTGCAAGAGTAAGAAAATTAGAAGATACATCAATACGTTTTGAAACAACAGATAACGATGGGACGGCGAATGACTAAACAAAATTCAACCTCAATCGTGAAAAATTCTTCACAAGAGGCTGCTGCAGATATTATCAGAAACAAACCAGAATATGTCAAAAATTCCACATTTGACATATTTTCCTATGTAAAATCATTATCAGATATCGAATTAAAAATTGAGCCCTTGTGCGATGACATATCTGGATACATAGAAAAGGTCGGGGATAAATTTGTTATAGTCATAAATTGTTTGCAATCCCCGCTTCGCCAAAGATTTACGCTTGCACATGAATTTGGACATTATTCATTACATAAAGAAAATTTGGAGGGCAAGCACCAAGATACAGTATTATTCCGTGATGCTAACGAAGATAGTTTAGGTATCGAGTATGCAGCAAATGATTTTGCTGCTGAATTGTTAATTCCAAAGGAATCATTTGAAAATGCAATTAAATCCGGGAAAAATACTCCCAAACAGTTAAGTAATCTTTTTCAAGTAACGGAAAAAGCTATTTTATATCGTGCATATAAGCTCGGTATAATAAAGTCATTCCCTAATTAGTTTGATCTATGAGATATACATTGCAAATTAAAACAGGTGATGCAGAATATCGTGCTTTGAAAAATATCCCCAAAGAGATATTTGCTAACCCTAATTTTCGATTATTGATAGAGATTACTCGTGGACGAAAAAGCAAAAACGATAAAATAGGAGATTTGCAAAAAAGGGTTGATGCATTAGGTGATTTCTTAGCTCCTTCTTCATTTGTATTTTTTGATATTACATCCGAAGAAAGTTTAAGTAATGAACAAATAGATAAGTTATATGATTTTCAATATGGATATGCAAATTGGTGTATATTATTCGCCGAATTGCATAAGCAATACCGTAATGCCGTTCCTATGCTCCTTGTCAATGATCAAGATGATAATTATACAAATTTCGTAGCACAAATCAAAACATTTACAGCAGAATACAATAAAATTGGATATAAAATATATCCGGCTGTAGATGAGGACATTATTAATAAAGAAATAAAAATCATAAAAGATAATATTAGAGAAGATACACAGCTGTTTATCTTTTATGATCAAGGGTATATTGTTGATGGTCTTATAAAAATGGCAACAACAAGAGCCGTGGACTATTTAGGCAAAACATCTGCAATATTAGAGCCTGTCCGTAATGTCGAATATATATTTACCAGCACATCTTTTCCTGACAGTGTAACCAGTTTAAGCGGAAATATGGACGGACAAATTAAATGCTCTGAAATGCTGCTTTATGACCAAATAATTAGTGCAGTCAAAGATATTGATGTGTCGTATTCCGATTATGGTAGTATTACTCCCAAACGTAATGATGAAGTGGCATACTATAGCAGAGGATGGACTCCAAGAATAGATGTTCCTACAATTTCTAAACAACAAATATATTATTATCGCCAAAAAAGAGAACGGAGAGACTATGCAGACGTTTATATAGATGTAGCTAAAAAATGTATATCAGATTCTCTTTTCCCGAGCGATATTGATTGTTGGGGAGTTAAAACAATAAGAAGTGCAGCAACCGGTTTTAAACCGGGAGCAACACCTTCGTTTTGGTTGTCTGTACGAATGAATATCTTTATTATTGAGCAATTAAAAAGATTATCTATAATCCATTGATATATAGTCTGTATTCATTAAGATATCCTCGTAATGTAAGATCGTTTTAAGATCATTGTTTGTCCAACGACATTTACTCGATATATGTTCTATAAAAAGTTTATGCGCTTGTGACAAGGAAAACAAATTATTGTCTGATCTTGTATATTTAGGATATAAGCTATTATTCCTAATATAGAGAATCGGAATAGACATTAACAGTTCATGTTTGTCTATTAAATGATTTCTTTTTGCCTGTCGTTTATATAAGATTTTTTTTGTCTTTGTTGAATAAAGGACAATACCAACAAAGTCAGGTATTGATTGAAGCTGATTAAGATGATTGGTGGTAGTAGCTACATAGACATAGTCAAAGAGTTTACAATATATATCTAATTGAGATGGTAATCTGCGCATATCATCGTTCCATGCTTTGATCTCATACGCATAACTTAAACAATTCTTACAAAAGACTAAATCAACAATTTTGTATTCTTCAGAAATCGTTAATTCACTACAAACCACGAATGGTTTGCTATTTATATGAGCATAATTATTGATTAATGCTGCTTTTATTATATTCTCATTGGGGTATATCTCTCTCATTATTTGGACTTAATTACATTGTCTATTTTATTTTTCCCATCTTCAATTCGATCTTCAATATCTCGTATACATAGGCTGAACTTTCGATATAAAGTCCTGTTTGCAGATCTGAAAGTTTGGCGAACGTCTCCGAATTGTGGAACATAGCGATCGCTGTGGTCAAGGCCAAACTTCTGTCCTCCATGAGATAAGCCACTATGTCCTTAGTAATACCTTCAATGAGGTATTGCGCTTTTTTATCGGTCATAATACAGTCAGATATTGGATGGCACGTGCCGAATGAAAGAAATATTGCGACGAAATTTTTTTGTAGCGCAGCCGTGCTACCAACGTCGGCAAGTCAATGATGCCGTCGTCGAAATTACGGAAAAGCGTAGCGATGGTATCGTCCGCCACAGGGCCGATTACGATGTCGTAATTGTGAACGGGATGTTCGCCTTTACGACTACGGTTTGCCATGACGAACAACGCCCACTCTTCGTTCGGCTCCGAGAACCGCTTTACGGCTAATATTCGATCTGCCAAAGCAGCCGTCTCGTCGAACTCGAAAGCGGTAACGACCGGCTCCCCACCGTAAATCGCTGCTGTACGACGAGCCATCTGCATGGCCTGCTCCTCGATCTCGGTAAGGTAAAACCCTTGCCCGAAATCTTTGTACGGTTTGCATCGGGCGAAATCGATCCGCTCGATTGTGATATTTGAGCCGTGGTACAGTTTCATCGTATACCTCCTCCGTTATTGAAACAAACCTGCGTCAAATCCTGTATGCTGTCTTGCAACGATAGCAAGTGTTCCGCCTCGAAATGCTCGGCGAGGAAATCCAGCCCTTTGTAACGATTCAAGTAGTTGCTGGCTTCTCGCACGGTCATACCATGCGTTGAAGCGAACTCCACGATATTCGCTACGATATAACCGATAATGCGACGATCTATCCGAGTGGCCGGGTGCAAACTTACCGAAGCCGAGAGATTGAGCGCACCCAATACTTTCGTAACGGTCTTGATAGTCAGACCGTGTCCGCTCTCGATTCTGGAAATCTGAGCCTTGCCAACTCCGACCCTTTGCCCCAACTCCTCTTGCGTAAGACCTCGACGCATTCGCTCGCTATGAATCAGCATTCCGATATTATCTATGTTCGTATTCATATCCATTGTTTTTGCAAATATAACACGAAGTTTCCTGTTTTGGAAACTTTTATGCAAAAACTTTGCCTAAATGATGACATATACTGAAAGCGTCTACTTGTTATTTCTGTTCTGGTAGCAGCTTACACAGCACCGGATCGTTCTTGATTCGTCGCATCTCCTCAGCGACGACTTGGCTTGCTTCGGCTTTGATGCGTTCGTAGTTCTCCTGCACAACCTCTTTCATGCGGTCGATTCCGTCCTCGTCCGTA
>CAYTLU010000123.1:0-7513 GCA_964438665.1 uncultured Bacteroides sp. | reverse complement strand
TTTCCCGGGCGATGTGATTCCGCCCGGGGCTGTGTAACTGTGTTGTTAGATGCAAACTAACAAATTTTCGCCATCATCGACCAATAAACCGGAAATTTCGACAGCAAACCGAATATCAATCTCTCGTTAACGTTGTGGGTGCTGAGGGATTCGAACCCCCGACCCTCTGCTTGTAAGGCAGATGCTCTGAACCAGCTGAGCTAAGCACCCGAACGGTTCGCTGCGAAAGCGATGCAAAGGTAGTCATTATTTTTTATCCGGCAAGCGATTTTTGATATTTTTTTCGTTTCGTTTATTTTTTCCACATTTTCAGGGCAATAATTTGGCAATGATGGCGAAAATTTGTTAGTTTGCATCTAACAACACAGTTACACAGCCCCGGGCGGAATCACATCGCCCGGGAAAAGCCGCCAATCATCAAATGAAATCCGAACTCCAGATGAAGTCCGAAAAGCCCCGACCGACAAACCGGCGCTCCTTTTTCAGCCGCGTCCTCGATCTATATGTCGATGGATTCCGCAACATGACCGTGGGCCGGTCGCTATGGGCATTGATCATCCTGAAAGTGGTGCTTCTGCTGTTTGTCTTCAAACTTATATTTTTCCCTGACATCCTGCAACGCGACTACGACACGGACGAGCAGCGCGCGCAGGCCGTCAGGAACGCACTGACCGAGAGAGAAATTTCTAACAACAATAATAATAACCAAGATTAATTATGGAAGATTTAATGAGTGTGGTCGATTGGTCGCGGGCTCAATTCGCACTTACAGCCATGTACCATTGGCTATTTGTGCCTTTGACTCTAGGCCTAGGAATCATAGTGGCGGTTATGGAGACCATCTATTACCGCACCCGCAGCGAACGATGGCTTGCGATAACAAAATTCTGGATGACGCTATTCGGGGTCAATTTTGCAGTCGGGGTAGCGACCGGGATCATTCTGGAATTTGAATTCGGGGCAAACTGGTCGAACTACAGTTGGTTTGTCGGCGACATATTCGGCGCACCGTTGGCCATCGAAGGGCTACTGGCATTTTTCATGGAATCGACATTCATAGCCGTTATGTTTTTCGGCTGGAAGAAGGTCAGCGCGAAGTTTCACCTGGCCTCTACCTGGCTGACGGCCATCGGAGCATCCCTGTCGGCACTGTGGATTCTTGTGGCCAACGGATGGATGCAATATCCTGTCGGGATGGAATTCGATCCTGCACAGATGCGCAACGTGATGGATGATTTCTGGGCGGTTGCACTGTCGCCGGTTGCAATCCATAAATTCTTCCATTCGGTGTTCAGCGGCTGGGCATTGGCGGGCGTGTTCGTGACCGGCGTGAGCTGCTGGTTCTTATGGAAAAAGCGCAATGAAGAGATGGCAATCCGCTCAATCAAAGTCGGCGGCACCATAGGCGGGTTGGGGCTTCTGCTCACATTATGGTCAGGCGACGGCTCGGCCATCGATGTGGCACGCGTCCAGCCGATGAAATTGGCTGCTATGGAAGGTCTGTATAACGGCAAGTGCGGGCAGGAAATCGTTGCGTTCGGCATCCTGAATCCGGACAAGACTCCGGAAAACGATGCCGATCCGTATATTTTCGACATTTCCATACCCAAAGGACTGTCGTTTTTAGCCACACATGACCCCAACGCATTTGTTCCCGGCATCAATGACCTCATCGACGGCGTAAAGATCACTCCGGCCGGCGACACGATACGCACAGATTCCTACGCGCAACGCATCGAAATCGGCAAAGCGGCCCATGAAGCGCTGCGCCGCTTCGATGCCGCATCCGCCAAAGGCGACACCGCCGCCATGACCACCGCATCGGCCGATCTGAAAAAGCACTACAAATATTTCGGCTACGGCTATCTTGACTCGCCATATCAAGCAGTTCCTCCGGTTGGCATTACGTTCTATTCATTCCATATCATGGTGATAGTCGGAGGCTATCTTGTCCTGTTTTTCATCATCATCCTATGGGCAGTATATCGCAAAAAGAAATGGCTTGAAAAGCGTTGGATACAGGCCATCGGCATGCTCTCCATCCCATTGGTCTATGTATGCAGCCAGGCAGGATGGGTGACGGCCGAAGTAGGACGCCAGCCGTGGATCATCCAGGACATCATGCCCGTACAGGCGGCCATTTCCGACATTCCTGTTTCAACGGTCATGCTGACCTTCTGGCTTTTCGCAATCATGTTCACGGCATTTCTGGCAGCGGAAGTCTGCATAATGCTCCGACAAATATCAAAGGGTTCGAAAAAAGACTATGACTCTCTAAAAGACTAAACAATGACAACATTAGAATATCTCCAAAACTATTGGTGGCTGCTAATCGCCGTGTTCGGCGGCCTGCTGGTGTTCCTTCTTTTCGTGCAAGGAGGACAAACAATGCTTCTAAGCCGTAATAACAGCTCCACGCAACAAACAATGATGGTCAACGCCCTCGGGCGAAAATGGGAATTCACGTTCACCACACTGGTGGTGTTCGGCGGAGCATTCTTCGCCTCATTCCCACTGTTTTACTCCACGAGCTTCGGCGGCGCCTATTGGCTCTGGATGCTGATTCTGTTCAGCTTTATCATTCAGGCCGTCAGCTACGAATTCCGTTCAAAGCCGGGCAATCTGTTCGGGACAAACACCTATGACACATTTTTGTTTATCAACGGATGTGTGGGCTGCATCCTTCTGGGCGTTGCCGTCAGCATGTTTTTCTTCGGCGCAGAGTTTACCGTGACGAAAACCAATCTACTCAATCCATCCGCGCCTGTCATTTCCACCTGGGCACCGACCCACGGACTGGAAGCGATAGCCAACTGGCGCAACCTCGTTCTCGGCATAACGGTGCTATTCCTAGCCCGGACTCTTGCATCGCTCTATTTCATCAACAGCATTGCCGGCGATGTTGTATTTGCGAAACGCCAGCACCGCTCCGTGTTCATCAACGGAGCCATATTCGTTGTATTCTTCCTCGTGTTTGTCTATCTGCTCCTGACCGCCAATGGGGTTGTATCCACACCCGACGGCATGACAATAGAGCCAAACAGATATCTCTACAATCTGCTTGATCTCTGGTGGATTGGCAGCCTGTTTCTCATCGGCGTAGTGTTAGTGCTGTGGGGGATAATCGCAACCGTTCTCCGACCGGCATACCGTCATGGCATCTGGCCGGCCGGATTCGGCACATTCCTTGTTGTTGTCAGCCTGTTCTGCATAGCGGGATATAACAACACGGCCTATTATCCTTCAACGCTTGACATCGAATCATCGCTAACCATCGCCAACAGCAGCTCCTCGCTTTTCACACTGACAGTGATGAGCTGGGCATCCCTGCTGGCCCCATTCGTGCTGGCCTACATTGTCTATGCCTGGCGGAAAATGAACGCCACACCGATCACGCCTGAAGAGATGGACTCCGACAGCCATAAATACTAAATTCTAAACATAATTCACGAAAGACCGCCTTTGCATTGACAACAAGGGCGGCCTTTTGCGTAATTCAAATGCGGTCAATGAATTTTCAGATCAATGACCGTTTCAGAGCCAAGCGATGCTTTGAATAGCGTTCCGATCTTTACCGGCAAAGCCGGAAGCACGCGGAAAGGCATTACAAGGTCGCCGGTCTTCAAAGTGCAATAGCGCGAAACGGCCGAAACAGCCTCGGCTGTCGCCTGCCCGACATCAGGCAACACGACTTCGGCGTCATTGACCGTCACCTTGGCCGGCGTCTCCACCGAGTCCGCCTCCAGCCTTAGTCCGTGCGTCAAAGCATTATCAAACACAGACATAACACCGGCAGGACACGCGCGCATACGAAAATCGGCAGACAGCGCAACCGGGACAAGTCTCATGGCAACCGTCAAACGGTCGAAATATCGTGGAGAAAACTTCAAGGATATATCCTTGCCCAAGCGGGATACCCTAGCGGCAAGATAGAATTCAGCAAGCCATTCATCATCGAATTCGGGAAGAAACACCGGCCTCCCCTGAGTGGTAATAGCGGAATCGGGCACAAGAGTAATTTCCGGAGTCGGCATCAGCGGGGAGTCAGCATCCCGGTCAAAGAGCAACCCCTTCATTCTTTATCGGATTTAACTGCGTTGAGACGATTGTACATCACCGCCAGATGCGCGTAGATTGAAGTGTTCTGAATCACCGTGCCGGGGGCTGTGCGTATGCGTGACGGCGTAAAGTTCCATAATGCCGGAATCCCGGCTGCAACAGCGCGGTCAGCGACTTGCTGAGCTTTATCGACCGGCACGGCAATAATCGCAATCGCCGGTTTGAATCGCCGGGTGACTTCCTCGATGCGGTCTATATGATAAATCGGAATATCCTTAACCTCAGTGCCTACAATATCCGGATTGACATCGAGTCCGGCAACAATATTGAGCCCGAAACGCTCCAGACCGGTGTCGGCAATAAGAGCCGAACCAAGCGAACCGGCACCAATCATCACGGCATTATGTCCGGATGTGAATCCAAGAAAATTCCTAAGCGCGCTTTCAAGAGCTTTCACCTCATAGCCAATCCGAGTCTTCCCCTTTACATTCAGAACCGACAGATCCTTTGCAATCTGGGATGAATCAACTGCAAGTTCTTTTGCAATAGCCGTTGAAGATACATACTCGACATTCCGGCTACGCAACGAACTGACATAGGCTAGATACCAGGGCAACCGTCGCAGCGTTGGCTCCGGCGGAAATTCACGTGAAATTAAGGTTTTACTACTGGCCATTTCAATATTTATCTTTTCTGTCTGTTGATTCAGGATTGATGCATCTATCTGTAACCCGCGCCTTGAGAATTGGCATTTCTGTCGCGACCCTCAAGCGAATTATATCTGTGGTTCTTCCTCTTGCCGAACGGATCATCCGGATCGACAGCAGGATTGCCGAACTCGTCGTAATACTGTTCTTCATCCTCATCTGTCACCGTATCGCGCTCCCCTTTCTTTTTCTTAGGTTTGTTTTTCTTTATATCAAGAGGTTTCTGCATATCCACCGGTGTTGCATAGATATCCCACGTCTCTTCCACATCCCAGTTCTTTTTCAATGTAATTTTCTTGGGATAATAATATGTCTCCTCCGGCTGGAGTTTCTCCTTAAGATTGCCTGTGTCATATTTCCCATTGCCGTTTCGGTCAATAAACATGCGGGCATAATAGGTGTTGGGGAGAATGTTCGCGATCACGGCGCGGCCATTGCTGACGGCGACCGTCCTTATCGGTTTGTCTTGATTGTTAAGCAGCTGCACCATTGCCGAATCAACCCGCCCGGAAATATTAAAAGTCAGATTAGCATAGTCGGACAACTGGCGCACCGTGAATTCGGAACTGATCGGACCGTTCCATTCATCATATATCCCGGTGATTGCAAGGGAATCAATAGTCAGCCGATATTTCGCTCCCGGTTCCCACTTATATTCCGCCGTCAGCGACATGGGTTTCAGCGAATCCGCCATGACCAATGGAGGCATATCGACCGGATGCCACAGGGTGTCAACCATCATTTCCAGATGAACCATTGAATTATCCAGACTCTTTATCGGTTGCTCAGTCTGAACCGATATCGGAGAAAAGACATCGATCGTGCCACTGTTGACAATCTTCATTTTAAGGAGCGTCACCGCCGGGACATCAACCGAGGTCGAATCGCTCTCATTCTCCTTGGCTTTCTTTTCCTCTTTTTTCTTCGCTTTCGATTTGCGCATATTGAAATTAAGGGTGTCAGTGCCCCACACAAGCCGATCGAGCGTGTCGGTCCGCAGATAAGTCGCAGCGAGCGCAATCGAGTCAAGTGCGATTATAGAGGAGTCGGTGATCCAATAGTCCAGCGTGTCACGCGTGACCGAAGCATTCAAGACCGTAAAGTCATCGAGAAGCTCACCGTCATGAGACCCACCCACGAAACGAATCACCGGAAAAGTATCGTTTTTCGCCCCAAATTCAAAATATATCCTGTTGCGTTCACGCCGCTCATATTTTGCAAGATATTGAGACTTATAGTTTTCATTAAACCACGTTAGCAATACATCATCAGGGGCAAACGCAGTTGCCATCCTTGCCACGATGGAATCAGATCCATCGGCAGCGACAAGCGTGTCCGAAACTTCCACCCGGGATGATGACGGAGTTATAACGGCATCATAGAAGGCGACATTTTCCGATCGATCCCACTTGTTGTCACGGTTAACGTCATCCAGTGCAAAAATCCGATATGACCCCTCTTTCAGGTTGCGCACGGTGAACTGCCCAAACTGGTTTGTGCGCGTGATTCTCTCAAAAGGCAAAGTTGATATAGCCGAGTCGGCCATATTGGAATGTACGCCGACAAGCATTCCCTGTGCCGGTTCAAGCGTCTCCGCTTCAAAGACCATTCCGGAAATGCAGAGAGAATCAATTGTCGATCCGGTCGAAAAATCGAAAGCAAAGCCATCAAGCGCGTTGTCCTCATTCAGATCACTGATGGCATCCGTGAAGTCAACCGTATATGTTGTGTTGGGCAAAAGCGTATCGACCAACTCGATCCTGACGCCACGCCCTACGGCAGTCACTTTCGGCATTGATGACTGTGGCGGAGACACCACGACCTTAGTCATGACATCCTTCACCTGCACATTCTCATCAAACATTATCGTGATCCTGTCAACATTGACATTTCGCGATCCCGGAGCAGGATTGCTCCTGACAAATCGCGGCGGAGTCTCGTCAATCGGGCCTCCTTCGGGTCTGCCCATGCTGGCACATGCCGCTATGAAAACAGCCGCAATAACAACCAGCAACAGACGCATATACAATAAATCTCTTTTCATTATCCGTATTGAGCACGCCGCAATATTTTGAAGCAGACTCGTTCAATATGCAAATTTAATTGTTAAAGCCGAAATATGGAATTTTTTCGCTAATTTTTACGCGGCGAGGGCATCAGAATCGCAAAATCATCAAATCATCCCGGTCATATAAAAAGGCAAGTACAACAAGCCATTATCACCTTTCTGAAAATCTTTGGTGTAGAGCAGATAACTGTTCTTAATTCTTGCAGCGTATTTGGCTCTGAAAGCATCAAGCGATGCATGAGTCTTGTATCCGGATGATTTAACCTCAATCGGACAAATCTTATTACCTCTCGACAGCAAGAAATCAATTTCATAGGAATGTTTTTCATCCTTCTCAAATGTGTAGTAAAACAACTTATTGCCTGCTGCCGTAAGCATTTGAGCCACAAGATTCTCATATATATAACCGAGATTAGCCTCCAACTTATCAGCCAATAGCTTCTGATATATAACATTCTCAGCAAAATCTTTATCCCAAAACACCATTGTTACGAACAATCCAGTATCTGCAACAAAGAGTTTATATTTTGATATATCTTGTGTAAATGCCATTCCAACATTTGGATCATTTGAGTGATATGATACAAGAACTGCTTTACTGTCCTCAAGATTGATGAGCATTTCTTCTTCTGTACTATCTTCTAATTTTCCTACAACAGCATTGGTATAATAGCGAGAT
>CAYTLU010000122.1:0-3621 GCA_964438665.1 uncultured Bacteroides sp. | reverse complement strand
ACCAATCTGGATTTCAACACGCCGACAAACAGGATACTGACTTCGATGTGTTCGCCGGAGCGCTTCCTCTATCTCTTGAAATATGGAATAGCCTATGTCAAGATGGAGCGTGAGGTCGATGGGAAAATCGAGTCGACCGACCAAAAACACATCATGCGTTATCAGCAACTGTTTGCCTCTTTGGCGATTCGGCAGAAACTCTCCGAAGGTGTTAAGTCGGGCGTTGTATGGCATACGCAAGGCAGCGGCAAGACGGCATTGTCGTATCATCTGACCTATATGCTCAATGACTTTTTCGCTAAGCAGAACAAAGTCGCAAAGTTCTACTTTATTGTCGATCGCCTCGACTTGCTGGAGCAAGCGACGCAAGAGTTCGAAGCTCGCGGATTGGTCGTTTCAACCGCCAATACAAGAGCAGAACTGATGGAGCAGTTTCGCAGCAATCAAGCGCAGCAAGGTGCAAGCGGACAGGCTGAAATCACCGTCGTGAATATCCAGCGATTTGCCGAGGATAAAGAAAAGGTTCGGATAAACGATTATGCGACCAATCTGCAACGGATATTCATCCTCGATGAAGCACACCGAGGCTATAAACCCGGCGGCTGTTTCCTTGCCAACCTGTTCGATGCAGATAAGGAGGCTATTAAGATTGCCCTTACCGGAACACCGTTGTTAAAAGAAGAACGGGCTTCCTGCAAAGTTTTCGGCGACTACCTGCACACCTACTACTATGACAAGTCCATTGCCGACGGCTATACGCTGAAGATTATCCGCGAGGATATTGAGACTTCGTATAAGGAAAGCCTGTCCGATGTTTATGACAAACTGGATACCTTGGTACAGAAAAAGGATATCAAGAAATCGGAAATCATCGAACATCCCCACTATGTAAATGAGTTGGCGCACTATATCATAAAAGACTTGAAAGAATTTCGGCAGATTCAAGGCGATGAGACGCTGGGAGGAATGGTTATATGCGAGACCAGCGAACAAGCCCGCCGGCTGTATGATGTTTTTCAGGAGGAGTGGGAAAAATATCAGCCCAAGCCGATTATGATTAAGTTGCCCGACGGCTCGATGCTTTTGGGCGAGCCGCAGGTTGAATACAAAAGTAAGTATCGCCCTTTGAAAGCCGGCATCATTCTCTATGATACGGACGACAAAGAGACCCGCAAACAGATCGTCAAAGATTTCAAGAAAAACATGACGATCGACATCCTTATCGTGTTCAATATGCTGCTTACCGGATTCGATGCTCCCCGTCTGAAACGTCTGTACTTTGGTCGCAAACTGAAAGATCATAATCTTTTGCAGGCAATCACGCGGGTAAATCGTCCTTACAAAGATATGCGATACGGTTTTCTTATAGATTTTGCCGACATCAAGCGTAATTTCGACGAGACAAACGAGGCGTATCTACAAGAACTCAACCGCTTCAATGACGTTGATGAAACGGGTGAAGGGAATGCCACCGATACTTTTACGCAAGTCATTGAAGACAAAGAGGAAATTCTTCGTCAGATGAAACAGATTCGGCAGACCTTGTTCGACTATTCGTATGACAATGCCGAGGAGTTCTCGTCCGAGATTTCGACGGAAGAAGACAAAGCCGTGCTGCTCGACTTGAAACACGCGCTGACCGCAGCCAAGAATATGGCGAATGTCGTCAGAACCTTTGGCGACGATGACATGAAAGAGAAGTTCGCGAAGCTGGAAATTGTCAAACTGCCGGAACTGCTTTCGGAGGTGCAGCACCGAATCGACATCATCAACCAGAAGGAGGCTTTCAGCACGAACGAGGAGACAAAGACGCTGATCAATGAGGCAATGATGGATATCGAGTTCAATTTCTCCAAAATCGGGCAAGAGGAGATGAAACTGATTGCCGGAGGCATCGAACTCAAAGAGAAATGGCAGCGAACCATTACTTCATTCACGCAGAACATCGACCAGGACGATCCGGAGTTTATATCCCTCCGTGAAGCCTTTATGCAGCGTTTCAAGGAGCATGGATTCGTGGTAGACACCATTGCCAAATTCAACGAGGAGGCCAAAGCGTTGGATGAGATTATCCAGCGCTTGCAAGAGTTGCAGAAGCGGAACAATGCGTTGGTGAAGAAATACAAAGGCGACGTCAAGTTCGCTCGTGTTCACAAACGGATCCGCGAGGTCAACCAAGAGAGAAAAGAACAGGGCCGGAAGCCGATGTTTTCATTTATGGATGAAGAAATTATGGCTATCCTGAACATAATTAAAGAGGATATTGATGCAAAGGTCTACGACAGGAATGACATCTTGAAGAAAGACGCCTATTTCAGTCGCACGGTGACGATGCTCATCAGCCAATGCCTGTATCATTTCCCGCAGATACAACCGGAGATGGAGGACTACAAGTTTATCCAGTCAAGAATATCGCAACAGTATATTAACCAGTATAATGCCACATACGCTATCGCATAAGAGACTATGTCAGCCATAAGAGAAAAAACACTTCAACTTATCGATGCCCTGAAAGCCACCTGCAAAACCTACGGCATGGGCAACGACGGTAACGAGTATAAGATTATCACGCAGGTATTCCTGTATAAGTTCCTCAACGACAAGTTCGGATTCGAGGTCAAGAATGCCAAGAGCGATTTGGCGAAGAAAATCCGTGATGCCGAGAAATGGGAGCAGGCGTATGCCGAACTCACCGACAACGAGCGGATGCTTTTGCAGAGCGCCCTGTCGCCCGATGTTCCGATGCTCGAACCCTATCACCTGATCTCCAATCTTTGGAATCAGCAGGGCAAGGGCGATTTCGACACGATTTTCGATTCGACAATGACGGACATAGCCGAAAAGAATGCCGACATCTTCTCGACGCAGACGACCGCCAACACAAAAATTCCGCTTTTCGAGCCATTGACCCAGTTTGTGACGGACAGCGCACAACGTGCTCCGTTTGCGCGGGCCTTGGTGGACAAACTCGTCAACTTCTCATTTGAGGAGGCCTTCTCGGAGCGTTACGACTTCTTCTCCAATATCTTCGAGTACCTGATAAAGGACTATAACACCGCCGGCGGCGGCAAGTATGCCGAATACTATACGCCTCATGCCATCGCCACCATTATGGCACGATTGCTCGTGGGCGACAACGCCGATTTGCACAATATCGAGTGTTATGATCCCTCGGCGGGTACCGGCACACTGCTTATGGCCTTGGGACATCAGATCGGCGAAGACAAATGCACCATCTTTGCGCAGGATATATCGCAGCGCTCCAACAAGATGCTGAAACTTAACCTGCTGCTCAACGGTCTTGTATCGTCGCTCGACCACGCCATTCAGGGCGACACTTTGGTTGCACCCTACCACAAAAGCGATGACGGGCAGCAACTGCGCCAGTTCGATTTCGTGGTCAGCAATCCTCCCTTCAAGATGGATTTTTCCGATACGCGCGAGAAGATTGCGGCGATGCCAGCCAGATTCTGGGCCGGTGTTCCGAGCGTTCCGGCAAAGAAGAAAGAGTCGATGGCAATTTACACCTGCTTCATACAACACGTTATCAACTCCTTGAAGAAAACCGGCAAGGGGGCCATCGTCATTCCAACAGGATTTATTACGGCAAAGAAAAAAAGT
>CAYTLU010000121.1:0-2209 GCA_964438665.1 uncultured Bacteroides sp. | reverse complement strand
CACACACTGCTATCGGCAGTCCTTCCCTGTCACTCAGCAGCATAAACCAGTCAACAGCCTCTGTTGAATAAATCTTATGCACCTCTGCATTGGGCAAAGCCCCGCGCAAATCAACCGACAGATTATCCGGACATCCTTCTGAAACAGTCTGACACAATCGATCAAAGACAGGACCCGCCCCGACATGAATCCACCGGAAACTCGTTGACGGCCTTGCGATAGCAAGAGCCTTAAGCAGCATGAAATTCAAATCCACGCGCTTTCCATCATCAACCCGGGAGACAGACAGGAACGCAATGCTTCGATCTTTCGCAGCATGATGCCCGGCCAATAACGCCCTGTCATATTTTATAGAACCAAGCCTATGCTGAGCTATCTTGCCGGCCGATTCCGGATACAACGATTTGAGATAAACCTCTCCGGCACAACCCGCAGTAAATACGGCCTTGGATTTTGCCACTGTGAATCTGCGCAGAGCCGGAGCCCGATCCATATACACGTCATGACCATGAGCGCGTGTAAAAAAATTCACGTCATGCCTGCGAGTCGCCAAGGCCAGACCCGATGTTGCCAGATCCAGCCAAAAAGTATAAAACAATGTCGAATCCCAATCCAATGATTCACGCTTCATCCAAGTCTGAATAGCATTGCAGAATGTTCTGGCAGACATGGCATAGGTCATTGAGGTGTAACTGACACTGCCCTTGGTCATTTTCCACGTATCAGGCAAAAATGCAAACCGCGACCTCCTGAATCGGGATCTCCAATCGGGATATTCCAGCCAGAATGTGGAAATCTCCACATTTTCAGGGAATGCAATGTCAAATCGCGGGCCTATAGCAATAGTAGGCATAACCACAACCCGCTCAAATTCCCGCGAAAGCTCCTGCATTTCAGGCATGACAAACATCTGTTCAGTGATTCCGCCATAAGGAAATGAATCAGTGATCAGCACCAAAGTCCTATATTTTGTCGATCTACCCATAACCACCGACAAATTTAGCATAAAATCACCATATGTCCTTGTTGTCGGCGGAAATTCTTGAATATTCAATCGGATATAAAAAACGCTGAATTTGCCGAAAAATCTTCAGCTAAAATTTGCAGGATATAAATTTATATCCCATCTTTGTGTATGAAAACAAAACGATAATGATATGCCTACAATCTTACAACTTTTCGGACTTGTTTTTATGATTTTCACTCGAGACCACCGACCTCCGCACGTTCATGTCAGGAGTCAGGATGGAGAGGCGAAATTCCGAGTCACAAAAGAAGAAATCAATTTGATAGAGAACCGAGGTTTGAAACCTAAAGACCTCAAACTTGCGGAATCAATACTTGAAGAAAACAAAGAATTTGTAGTTGAACAATGGGTTAAAATTCATGGATAATACGTGAATAATCCCTCTAAATATATAAATTTATGGAAATAACAAAAGTATGGTTTGAGAATGACCGTATATTTGGCCTTGCTAATGATGGCCGTACTTTGTGGCAGTCATTACTCTATTATCGCAGGTTAATAGACGCCACTGATGAACAGCGTCAGAATTATACAATTGGTAAATTCGGAATTCATTGGCCGGAACTTGATGAGGATGTTTCTTTTGAAAGTTTTGAATATGACGATCCAGAACCGCAAGGCATTTCAAAATTGTTGCTATCTCTGCCGGAACTTAATCTTTCAGCATTGGCGCGCAGACTTGGTATTCAGCAAAGTTTGTTGGCTGCGTATAAAAATGGCACAAAAGTACCATCTACAGACCGCGAAAATCTCATTTTAGATGAAATTCATAGAATAGGGATAGAGTTGCAATCTGCGACCATGATGTAACCTATATATCTAAAACGGCCATATCCACATTTAATCGCTATGCTTCCGATAAGAACAGCGATAAGCAAGTAGCCAAAGTATATTGTCATGTGGAAAAACAGAGAATAATATTGTAGCTCTACGCTTGGCTCTGCAATAATTCATCAACGCCATTCGTTATGACAACGTATGGGAACTAAAGAAATATTGACTGTTGTGCTTCCGGTCCGCAATAGGGCGGCGATCATCGGGCGAGCCCTTGAATCAATATCAGCCCAGACTTGCCTTGATTTCAAACTTATAATAGTTGACAACGGATCAACCGACAACACAGCCGATGTAATATCCCGGTGGGCAACACAAAATATAGGAAGGCTTAATGTCGAAATCGTC
>CAYTLU010000120.1:0-3160 GCA_964438665.1 uncultured Bacteroides sp. | reverse complement strand
TGTCATATGCCTATATATAATGTCTTAACGACAATAGCCGCATGTTTTGCAAATTCAAAATTCAAAATTCAAAATTTCATTCGCTTCGCTCCGAAGCAGGCGCTTGTTAAGTTATAAATATCTATCTATAATGTTATAACGACAAACGTTATCTGTTTCGTATCCGTAAGTCTGACCCTCGATTTCTCTGAAATCGTTTATAAATCAGACCCACCCCCAACCCCCTCCTCAGGGAGGGGGCTTTGGTCGCTTCGCTCCGAAGCAGGCGCTTGTTCTGTTATAAATATATATCTATAATGTTATAACTACAAACGCAGCAAGTTTTGCAAATTCAAAATTCAAAATTTCATTCGTTTTGCTCCGAAGCGCGGTGTGTCGAAACATATAATTGCCAACAAAAATACGAAACAATCGTCAAAGGCAATTCACATTTGGGAGATATTTTGTATTTTTGTCGTTCGGAAACAAACGATAACACTATATACTGAACTATGCTTACCATAAAGCAACTGCGGGACGACCGAGCCGAAGCCGTGCGTCGTCTGGCTAAAAAGGGATACGATGCCGCCGAGACTATCGACCGCATATTGGAGTTGGACGACCGCCGCAAGGCTGTTCAACAGGAGTTGGATTCGACGCTTGCCCAACAGAACAAGGCGGCGAAGGAGATAGGCGCTCTAATGGCGCAGGGTCGCCGTGACGAAGCCGAGGAGAAAAAACGTTTCGTAGCCGACCTCAAATCGCTCTCGGCGCAACTCTCGGCGCAGCATCAGGAGGTGACCGGAGAATTGCAGTCGCAACTTGTGCTGCTGCCCAATCTGCCCGCCGAGATTGTCCCCGAGGGTCGTACTGCCGAGGATAATATGGTCGTCAAACTTGTCGAGAGTTATACGCCCCTGCCCGAGAATCCGCTGCCGCATTGGGAACTTGCCTCCAAATACGACATTATAGACTTCGATTTGGGCGTGAAACTCACGGGAGCGGGTTTTCCGGTTTACAAGGGCAAAGGGGCGCGTCTGCAGCGTGCGCTGATAAACTATTTCCTCGACTACAACACCTCGCGCGGATACCTCGAGGTGGAGCCGCCCATAATGGTCAATGAGGCTTCGGGCTTCGGTACGGGGCAGTTGCCCGACAAAGAGGGGCAGATGTACCATGCGACGGTCGATAATTTCTATATGATACCCACGGCGGAGGTTCCCGTTACGAACATATATCGCGACGTTATTCTCGACGAGTCGGCGTTCCCTGTCAAGATGACGGCTTATACGCCCTGCTTCCGTCGCGAAGCGGGTTCTTACGGCAAGGACGTGCGCGGTTTGAACCGCCTGCATCAGTTCGACAAGGTAGAGATAGTGCAGTTGTCGCTGCCCGACCGTTCGTACGAGGCTTTGGACGGCATGGTGGCTCATGTCGAGGGGCTCGTCTCTTCGCTCGGGCTGCCTTACCGCATATTGCGTCTTTGCGGCGGCGACATGTCGTTTACATCGGCTCTGACATACGATTTCGAGGTCTATTCCGAAGCGCAGAAACGTTGGTTAGAGGTTTCGTCGGTGTCGAATTTCGAGTCCTTTCAGGCAAACCGCCTCAAACTGCGTTACCGCGACGCCGAGAAACATATCTCGCTTGCGCACACGCTCAACGGCTCGTCGCTCGCCCTGCCGCGCATAGTCGCAGCATTGCTCGAAAACAACCAAACGCCGGAGGGCATACGCATCCCCGAGGCGCTGGTTCCCTACACAGGTTTTGATATTATAAAATAATTGCCTACATTTGCACGACACTAACAAATAAAAGACAAATACACATGGCTTACAAAATCAATCCCGATTCGTGTGTCGCATGCGGCACTTGCATCGACGAATGCCCCGTAGAGGCTATTTCGGCAGGAGATGTTTACGTTATCGATTCTTCCAAATGTATCGATTGCGGTACCTGCGCAGGCGTTTGCCCCTCGGAGGCTATTCAACCCGAATAATCAAATCGAGAGTCGAAAGACCGAAAATCGTCCCGCGACCTTTGGGTCGCGGGACGATTCTTTTTGGGTTTCACGCCCAACCCTCGCAGCCTTGCATACTGCCTGTTCTTGTGCACCGTAAAATAGGGAGTGCCAAAACGCAGATTTTGACACTCCCTATTTTTGCTCGTATTGCTATGCCGAAGGTCTATTCCTCCGCCACAACCGTCGCCTGCTCGTGCAGTGCTTCGTCTATCGTATAGGTATGTGAGGTATGATTGCTATCCGCCTTGACATGTTCCCATGTCTTGTTGAGGTCTAATATACCTTCCGGAAATATATGCGATTCAATCGTTTGACACTTGTGCCACAACTCTTTTCCGTCGGCGAAAACGAAATGCACTTTCTCTTTCTTTAATACATCAATTGCCGATTGCAGACCATATTTATCCAAATCGGGCGAGGTCATGATATACGACGTACTCTCTCCTATTTTTTCATAATAAGAATCATTGGCAGGCAAAAGCAATTTCGATATTTCACCTCCATCGACTTCATATTTATAAAACGTTATTTCTACGGGTTTATCGGTTGCATTTTTTACGGTAAACTCCATTTCATACCATAAATAAGGGTCTACAATACCTTTTTCGCAACCCGTTGAGAATAATATACTGCTAAATACTACTATTCCAGTAATCAAATGCTTCATTGACATAATTTTTATCTTTATTGTTTGGATATTTTGTTATAATTGATTGCGCCCATGAGCCCCACGATGTTCTGCCCGCAAGCGCTTCTTGAATTCCGGCAACGGCGGAATAAGTTAATAAATACATTTCATAGTAAGGGGGTTAATTAAATTTTAATAGGATGATTCCTATTTCTAATTCCAAAGATAAAATATTAAAATCATATATGCAAATAAAATCGTATTTATTTTTCTGTTAAAAATTTGATTATTTGTCGCGCATATCGCGAACTGCAATCCTCGCAGTCGAATAAGGCGTCAAGTCGATGCGAAAAAAAACCGCCAAAGCGAAAAAAAGGCTGCCGAAAATGTCGGCAGCCTTTTGCGGCAGAGTCCGCGGGGCAGTTGCTTATGCCTGTCCGTTGGAACCCAAGACCTCCACGATTTTGTGGATGTAGAGTTTTTTCATGTTGTCGCGAGCGGGACCCAAATATTTGCGCGGGTCGAACTCC